>JAQVEM010000036.1 GCA_028697935.1 Actinomycetota bacterium | reverse complement strand
GGACTAAATTAAAAATGATAAAATACCACACAGTTAAAACTTTTAATTCAAGGACTGAAGCTGAAATTGCAAAAAGCTACCTTGAAAATGAGGGCATAAAAAGCAAAATCTCTTCTGATGATGCAGGCCAGAGTATTCCATCGCTTCAGGCCACAAAAGGAGTAAAGCTTCTAACTTCAATAAGAAACCTTAAAAAAGCACGTGAACTCCTTGATAAAAAATAACCTTTTTAATCCTTCTTTATTCTTTCTAATATTTCCAGTTAAATCTATTCACCATATCATTATAATATTCAAACAGTTCATTCAAGGAGCTAATGAATAAAGTGCTTTCATTTATGCTGCATTCATAATTGTTCTCTTTCATGCATTTTATCTGAGCTTCTTTATGCAAATTAACACTTTTTGATATTTCCACAAGTTTGTCTCTATCTGCAGCATAACTTTCCGGATAACTTATTTTTTCAAGCTCTCCAGAAAGCTCGATTAATCTCGAGAGGAGCGCCTCTTCTATTGAAATTTCAGCAGGATCGTTATATATCCAGTTTTCAGAATGCATGGTATTAATATGATTTAATGACAGATTATATTCAGATAATACGCTACCGACATTATCCAGAAATTCACTTTCTGAAACCACTGACAGACTCTCTGGATTTAGACCACTGACAGTATATATCACTTCTTCTGTCACATCAGGCTCAATATTTCCTTTCCAGGAATAATAAAAGCCAGAAGGGTAACATTCCAGATTTTCAACAGACAGGCTTCTGTAAAATACCCCTGACCCTTTGCAGGTTTCCATATTTAGATAGTAATTATAATCCATAAATCCGTTTTCAGCTGTTACTTCAATCGGGACCCATCCATAGCCAGGGAGCTTTATCTCTACCCATGCGTGTGCATATGGCAGTCTGCCTCCACCTTCAGTCAATATGCTGAATACCGGTATACCCTGTACAAACTTTGCGGGTATTCCTGCAGCTCTGCATAAAGTCGTATATAAAATTGAATAATCAGTGCAGACACCTTTTCCTCTCTGGAGTATCTCTGAAGCATATGAATATCCGGAGCCCGTACCTCCCCCACCCAATCTTTCTTCATCATAATCCATTCTATTTGCAACATAGTTGTATAACTTTTCAGCTATCTTTACTGGAATTGTTTCCTCACCTATCACTGTATCTACTATTGATTGTATCTGCCTGGAGTTACTATTTAAATAATATTCATCTTTTGTATAGGTAAACAAATCCGCATCAGGGGGGTCATATGAATACATTTCATCCTCAATCTTCTCATAACCATATTCACTCAATAAAGCATCGCAACTAAAATAAGCTTCTTTAGATTTGCCGGGTGAAAGACCCCCAAGGTCGAATTTTGCGATTATATTATAATCATCGCTGTATATCTCATCTGTTTTATTGTAACTAAAATTACAATTTTTTATTGTTTGAAATGGCTGATATGTCTGGGGGACCTGAATCAAACAAAAGATATTTTCGATATCTACCGGACCATTATTTGTAATGATATATTTCACACCAACAGTCGCTTCATGATGCTTTGAAACTATAAAATGGCTCCCGGCTTCAGCAATATAAATTTCTCTTTCAACTGTTACAGTATCTTTCCCATCACTGGCTACAAGGGTTATCGCATAATTGCCTGGCTCATCAAAAATATGAGAGGTTTCATCTCCGGTTGATTTATATGCACCGTCTATATACCACCTGAAACTCAGAGGGTCCCCATCAGCATCTATTGAATTGCGTGCAGAAAAATAAACCGGGCTGCCTGCGTAAAATAAATCTCCCCTGCCGCTTGAACAATGCTGGTATATTTTTATAATAGCTACAGGTGCAATATTCTCAGCTTCTAACCTCCCATTTTGTGGAGCTTCGCTATCCGGATAATTTAAGTCTTTAGCGCTATTATCAATATCATAATAACTATCATCATTACCGGCATGCAAGCTCACTCCATTTGTGTCTTTTACTTCTTCTTTAAGACCATGCCTGCAACCCGGAGTGGAGAGAAATAAAAAAAAGAATAAAAGGAATATGCTTAAAAAAATTACATGGTTCTTGTTTTTCCGATCATTTTGTGCGCGGCTCTTTTGTATGCGGCTTTTTTGCATGCGGCTTTTTTGCATTTCTTTTGTTCTTTGCTGATATAATCTTATAAAACCTATAAATCTATTAAATCTAAATAAACATTATGAAATTTTTTATTTTCTGTCAAATTAAAACAGAATATTTTAAAATAAAACTGACCGGCAAAATTACCGGTCAGTTTTTACCTTTTCTTTGCTAAAATTATATTATATTAACTAACTACATCAACTTGCTTAGCCCACAAATTTCTTTGCCGTAGCTTCTGCAATAAATGCCAGAGCAAATAGTGCGCTAACTATTATCATCAGAGGATGTAATTCTTTGAATTTTCCTCTGAATAATTTTATTAAAGTATAGCTTATAAAACCAAAACCAATTCCGTATGAAATGCTATAAGTAAACGGCATAATAATTATGGTCAAAAATGCCGGTATTCCTACTTCATAATCCTTAAAATCAATCTTACTCATAACACCCATCATCAAGAACCCGACTATAATTAACGCAGGAGATGTAACAGGATATTTCGTGACTCCTTCGGCTATCTGGATTCCTCCTCCGATAACCGTAATCAGAGGATAAAAAAATATAGAAACAAGAAAAAGAAAACCTGTCACAGTCGGCATAATGCCTGTTCTCCCACCGTCTGATACTCCTGAAGCACTTTCTATATAAGTAGTTATTGAGCTTGCACCAAAAAGACCCCCGACTATTGCTGCCAGTGAATCTATCAAAAGTACTTTTTTTAAATTAGGAAGGTTACCGTTTTCATCCAGTAATCCTGCTTCTCCCCCTACACCTATAACTGTACCCATAGTATCAAAAAAGTCAGTCATAAACAGAGCAAAAACCATAACAATAGCAGCAATATTTAACATACCATTACTCCATACAGCACCAACCAGGTCTGCTTTAAAAAAGGTGGAAAAACTTTCTTTCGAAGGAATACTTATAAACTCTGTAGGAACCGGTATTACCCTGAATATCATACCAACAATAGCTGTTCCAATTATTCCGAGTAAAATCCCACCCCTTATTTTAAATGCAACAAGAATTGAAGTAAGCACAAGGCCAAAAGCTGCAAGCTGTGTGTAATTTGCTGTAAAATCACCAAGTGTTACAGCTGTAGAGGAGCTCAGTCCAACAAAACCTGCTTCCTGCGCACCAATAAACGCAATAAAGAGCCCGATCCCAACACCTATTGCATATTTTAAGTCCATTGGTATCGCCTTCATTATCATGCTGCGCAAACCAGTTAATACCATTATCGTTACCAGTATGCCTTCAATAACGATAATTCCCATTGCCTGCTGCCAGGTAAATCCCAGGCCAAAAATGATAGTAAATACAACTACTGCATTAATTCCCATTCCTGAAGCGAGTGCAAAAGGGGTATTTGTTATAACTCCCATTAATATACTCATAAGTCCTGCACCCAGACATGTAGCAATAACTGCTCCTTCCATAGGAATTCCTGTTTCACCACCTGCATGGAGTATTGCAGGATTGACAAATATAATGTAGGCCATCGTCATAAAAGTCGTGATTCCTGCTATAACCTCCGTTTTGAGCGTGGTATTTCTCTCCTTGAGCTTGAAATAACCCAACACACACCTCCCTTTATTTGCTTTTTAACAAAATTATTAAATCATTGATTTTATTTTATTACTATTTCAAAATAAAACTTTTTATAAAAATTTTACAATTTATTAAATAAAAGATAAAATTTATAAATTATGAATACAGCAGAAAACTTTTTTACATTAGAAAATATAAAATCTTTTTTTATAGATGTATATGACTGGCTGGAAAATGCTCTTACAATTGCATTTGGAAATATAGGGTATGAGCCTATAAGGAATTTGATGATCAATCCCTGGTTCTGGATCATAATAATAGTTTTAATCCTTGTCTGTTTTGTTTTCAGGAGAAGATAGCTTAAGTTCATCCACACTTTTTTCTCCCTCATCCAGAAGTTTTTTAATTATTAAAACAAAAAAACTGATAATAAAAATAAGAGTTATGGTTATAACTGTAAAAAATCCCGGGTTATTTCTTATTTTTTCCGCAGTTTGGTAAAGCCTTGAGTTACTTTTCTCAAAAAAATCTAAAAATTTTTCGTCTAGTAAATTCTCGTCTTTATTATCTATATTAGATATTCTGTTTATTATTTTTTCTTCTATGTTGCCAGATGGCGGTTTAATAACCGCATCTCTGGCAATTTTTAAATACTTATTAACATCATTCATAACCAGTAATAGCCCACCTGTAATAAAATTTTTTTAAAACTTATTTTACTCTATAATTATATTACTACTATACATTATAAAGGTTTAATTTACTCCATTTTGTTTCATCCTGCTTATGGCTTTTATGACCATGTTCCGATTATGTTCACCATATAATTCACATCCTCCCGGTCTTCTTTATTCTTTTAGTTTATCTTTTATAATCTTTCTTGCCCGGTGGATGTTGGTCTTTACGGTACCTATCGGTTTATCTATTAACTCGGCTATTTCTCTATAACTATAATCCTGCAGGTCCCTTAAGATTAATGGGATTCTATAATTCTCATCAAGGTTTACTATAATTTTTAAAACTTCTTTTACTGTTTCTTTATTAAAATAACTTTTCTCAAGGCTCATGCCAGACCCTGTTAAATCTATCTCATACTCTTCAGTCATTTTTTCAAGGCTTATCTTCTTATCAAGTGTTTTTGAGTGAAGTCTTAATCTATCTATACAGGTGTTCACTGTAAGTCTTCTTATCCATGTCTTAAAACTTGAAAGCCCTCTGAAGCCTTTTAGTGACAGGTATACTTTTACAAATACCTCCTGGCTTACATCCTCTGCCTCATAAGCATCTCTTAGTATAAAAAAAGCTGTAGTGTATACATATTTTGAAAATTGCCTTACCAGCTCTTCAAAAGCAGCCCTGTCTCCGCTTTTCGATTTTGCAATCAGGACCTTTTCGTCTACCTCTCTGGGTTTTTTCCCATAATTTTTTTTCTCCAAAATTGTCCTCTTTTTAAAGCTGCCTGTTTTATCTCTATTTTATATTCTCTGTAAGCGGACTCTCTACAAGCTCCAGTTTCAAATCAATATATTGTCCATCTCTGTATATTTTAACATTTACTGAATCCCCCACATTCAATCTGAGTATCTGGGCAATTAGCTCTAAAGGATTCTTCACCTTAACACCATTAAATTCAGTAATTACATCACCCTTTTTTATTCCCGCTTTATCTGCAGGATAACCCTTGAGAACATCTGTTATATATACACCCTGTATTTCTGTCTTATTATCTCCCATTTCTATGCCCAGATAAGGAATCCTTGCTTTTCCATATTTTATGATTTGTTCTGCAATATTTACTACTGTATCAGAAGGAATTGCAAATCCAATTCCCGCACTTGTTCCAGAGGGAGAAACTATTAAAGTATTAATGCCTATTACCCTTCCTTTTGAACTTACCAGTGGCCCCCCGCTATTACCGCTATTAATAGCAGCATCTGTCTGTATCAGATTAACCAGTGGCAGTGTTTCCTGTGAAACCTGAATATCCCTGCCCTTTGCGCTTATTACTCCCATCGTTACTGTCTGCTGCAGGCCAAAAGGGCTGCCAACTGCGATAACAACATCTCCTACCCTGACATTATCTATAGAACCAAAACTGGCTGCTTTTAGGTTATCTCCTTCTATCTTTATAACAGCCACGTCTGTATTCTCGTCCGCTCCAATTAACGTTGCCGGGTACTCACTGCCATCGTATAAAGTCACTGACAGCTTATCCGCACCAGCAGCTACATGACTGTTGGTAATAATATAACCATCCTCTGTATATATTACTCCTGAACCTACTCCTCCCTGTTCATAAACCTGCCCAAAAATGTCCTGTACCCTGAATGTCACACTTATATTTACAACTGATGGTGTTATCATCTCAACAATTTCGCTTATCTCATTATTAAAATCACCAAGAAGCAGCCCGTCACTACTCTTATTTTCTTCTTCATCATCCAGAACTTTATTTTCTTCGGATATCATACTTCTGTCATTTTCTTCCTCACCATCTGACCTCTCTTCTTCCAGATTGCCTGGCTCCGGCTGCTCCTCTCCGGAAATGCTCCCTTTTATCAGGTCAGATGGAGTGACCTTGTTTACTACAGATAAAATTCCTATTGTAGCCGCACCACCAATAACAAGAAACACTATAGCCACAATTACTATTACAGCACCCTTTAAAAAATAAGATTTAAAACCATTATCTTCGTTCATTTGTATCCTCTTTTCTTATCTTAATTCTATCTTAATTAATTTTACATTTTCTTTAACTTTAAAAGTTAAAATGTTTATTTTGTTTTACTATGTTTTATTCTATTATTCCATTTCTTCTATTCCGTTTCTTCTTTTACCGGCTCTTCTGTTCCTCCTTCTTCCACCGTTTCCTCAGTACCTCCCACATCTTCAGCTCCATCTATCTCATTCTCTTCAACAATATCACCTGATCTTAGCCTGAGTGCATCTTCCTGTATTTTTAATGCAGCGTCTTCAGGAAGCATTCTCCCGGAAATAACATTTTTCATATTATCTCTTATAGCATCTCTTATCACCCTGATAAGCTTGTCATAAGGCTTGCCCCTGCACAGCTTCGCCTGTTGAAAAGAATTTAAGATTAACGCGTCATTACTGATCTTAGAATTTTCATCAATATTTTTTAAAACCGGAAAGGTATCAGTACTTAAGGTCCATTCAACCTGTACTTCTTCTGTCAGCATATATTTAATAAATTCATTTACTGCTTCCAGCTCTTTCCCATAACAGTTTATATTTATAATAAATCCATTTCCTGATATTAATGGTGTTGGGTTTTTATTGCTCTGCAAAGGACAGGGTATTTTCCCCACTCCTACATCAATTCCTGCTGCTATATATTCCTTCACCGTGTTTACATTATCTATAATCATGTGAACATTCCCGCTCTTAAATAGCTCATTTATTTCGCTATACTCAAGGTTAGAAGGTAATATTTTCTCCTGATTATAAATATAATCAAGAAACTCCATTGTCTTTACAGTTGCCTGGTTTGCCAGAGTAAGAGAATCAGAGCTATAATCAACAATCCAATCCCCATATGCTCCTATAAAAGGTATAACCCAATCAGCATCATTATTATTCAGTAAAAAACCATAAATATTCTGACCTGGATCATTTACTTTCTTACAGTATTCTATTATTTCTTCAAAGTTTTCAGGTGGTTCCTCAATAAATTCTTTATTATATAAGAACACTAAAAAATCAAAACTTCTAAAGGGAATAATATATCTCCTGTCATTATATTCAGAAATTTCTACCAGCCCATCAAGGAATAAAGAATAATCCACAGCACTTATGGTATTGCTCGTTATTTCCTTAGCTACATTAGCCGGAACATACCTCTGTGTCCCATCAAAGTTTAATAATATTATCTCAGGCCCTGCACCGGCAAGACTTGCAGCTTCAAATTGATCTTCCAGTTCTTCCTGACTTCTGAAATGCTTAACATTAATCCTGATATGGTCATTTTCACTCATAAAACTATCTATTACCTCCATTAAAGTAAGTCTCCCTTTTGGCTCCAGGTAATCCCACAAAGTAATTTCTGCCTCTTGTTTCTCCGTAGCAACAGGTTCTTTATTCTGGCTTTCTTCTGTTTCACCTTCAACAGTTTTAACTTCTTCTCCAGTTACTATATCTGGTGTCTCACAGGACAATGCAAAAAATAGAAGTAATAATAGTATTATTGTAAATGATACTATCAAACTATTAAGCGTGCCTCTATTTAATCTGTTTATCTTCTTTTTCATAATGATTCTGTAACAACCTCGATTTTAATTTTAATAATAAGTCTAAGTCAAATAGTCAAATTTTTTTTATTATATTACAAATATGGGCTACAATCTATATATTTAAACCTGCAGGCTTAAAATAAGCCATTTAAGAGACCTACATTTATAGAAATGTTCCAGTAGCTATGTTAATATAAAAGGACTGTTAACTTACACACGGAGCATAAAACTTTGATTTCCAGAATAAGAGAATTATTAATCGAAACACTTGAGACAGTAGGGCCGGTAATTTTAGCAGTTACAATATTGCAATTTACAATTATTAAAATGCCCCTGGCTTTATTTCTGAGATTTTTACTTGGAGCTGTAATGGTGATCATTGGCTTCCTTTTTTTTATGGGGGGTATTAAAATTGGCCTGGATCCGCTTGGTGAATTAATAGGTGAAAAAGTTCTTGAAAAAGGTTCTGTTCCTCTTGTAATGATAATTTCTTTTGTAATAGGAGTAGCGGTTACTGTGGTCGAGCCGAATGTAAGGGTCCTTTCTCATCAGGTTGATGCTGTTTCAGACAACTACATAAGCAAGAACACTCTCGTGCTGGCAATTTCTCTGGGCGTCGGGGTAATTGTTAGCCTGGCTATATTGAGAATTATAAAAGGGATACCAATAACTTACCTCCTTTTTACAGGTTACCTTATTATTTTTGTTTTATCTTTTTTTACACCTGAAAATTTTGTTCCTGTAGCATTTGATTCCGGTGGAGTAATAACGGGTCCAATAATTGTCCCGTTTATTATATCTCTGGGACTCGGAACAGCATCGGCACTTGGTGGGAGAACAGCCATTTCAGACGGGTTCGGGCTTGTGGGTCTCGTAGCGCTGGGTCCCATAATTTCAGTAATGGTGCTGGGGGTGATTTACGGTTGAATAGTTTTTTTCCTGTAACAGATTTAATAAATATAGCAATTGATGTTGCGATTGCGCTTGCACCACTGGTAGTAATTTTTTTCTTTTTTCAGGTATTCCTTTTTAAATTACCAAAAAGCGCGGCATTAAATATACTTAAAGGAATTTTTCTGACTTTCATTGGTATAGTCTTCTTTCTTTTTGGTGTTCAAATCGGTTTTATGCCGGCAGGAAGGACAATTGGTGAATCTATCGGAAGCTTGAGTTACCGCTGGATATTAATACCAATAAGTTTTGTTCTGGGTTTTGTCGTAACTATGGCAGAACCAACAGTAAGGGTCCTCTGCACAAGAGTTGAAGAAGTCTCTACCGGTTATATAAATGAGAAAGTAATGCTTTTTACCCTGGCAACAGGTGTCGCTTTAGCTATTACTGTAGCTATAATCAGAACCATATACGGGATCCCTCTGATGTATATTATTTTACCGGGCTATATTCTGGCGTTATCTTTGACAAAAGCAGTCGGCCCTGCATTTACATCTATAGCTTTTGATTCTGCAAGCGTTGCAACCGGTCCTATGACTGTCACTTTTATTATGGCAATAGCAGTTGGTGCAGCAGATGTAATTGAGGGAAGGAATGCAATTATAGATGGGTTTGGATTGGTTTCTCTTGTTGCGCTTGCAGCCATTCTGTCTGTGATGATTCTGGGCTTATTATATAAAGCAAAAGAAAATAAAAAGGAATCTTAATAACATAATAACATAATCAGAAATCAATTAAACAGAAAGATAGGAGGTTTTATATATGTCATATTCCGAAGGCTATGATTTAATAATAACAATTGTAAAAAAGGGGTTCTCCGAAAATGTCCTTCAGGCATCCAGAGAAGCAGGAGCAGAAGGAGGCACTATTATTTTCGGGAGAGGTGCGGGAATACATGAGAGTGCTAAAATTCTGGGTATTCCAATTGAACCGGAAAAGGAAATCATTCTTACTGTTATAAGAAGGGGTCTTACCGGTAAAGTGCTGGATGCAATAGTAAAAGCAGGAAGGCTAACCAGACCGGGCGAAGGTATTAGCTTTGTACTGGAACTAAAGCAGGTAGCAGGTATTTGCCACCGGGTAGAAGAAGGGTTATAAAAAGCTTCTACTCTTCTCCTGTATTGTCTGTACACTCAAACACTTAGCAGGGACAGTACAGGTTAGAGACTGAAACCGTGGAAACTCCAATTGTGCTGAGTGTATTATAAAATAAATCAGATCTCAGATCTCTTTTTCCTTCCACTTTCCTATCTTAAACCACATAGCAATAACGATTCCATAAATAGCATTGGTAAGAGCTAATGATCTCCATATTCCAATTGTGCCAGCCCGGGTCGACATATACCATGCCAGCGGCACTCTTAATACAAGCATGGTAATAATTGAGAATATCATGGGATGGACAGTGTCACCAGCCCCATTAAGCCCTCTGCCCAGTGTCGTTCCCAGACCAAGAAAGATAAAAGTTGGTGCCATGATTCTAATAAACTGGGTGCCAATTTCCACAACTTCAATCTCATCATTAAAAACAGAAATAATATTCCCAGACAATATTAAAAATACTATTGTAAGAATTATCATTATAATTGCACCAATTCCTGCACACATCCATCCGCTCTTTTCGGCTCTATCGGGCTTTCGGGCACCCAGATTCTGACCCACTAATGTGGCTGCTGCGAAACCAAACCCCATCGTAGGTATCGTCACAGCCATATTCAGGCGCATTCCTATCCCGTATGCAGCTACCGCAGTTGTGCCAAATGAAGCAACTATCTTCATTAAAAAGAGAGCAGAAAGGTTAACTATAAGAAGCTCGATTGAACTTGGATTCCCTATTCTTAATAATTCCTTCATAATATTAAAATCAAAGTGGAAATCCCTGGCTCTTAATTTTATAATACTTTTTTCCTGCATCATCACAAAGAGAACCAGGATCATTGCAACGGCTCTTGCAATAATCGTAGCCGCTGCAGAGCCGGCAACTCCCCATTTAGGGAAGCCAAAGAGACCGTATATCATAATTGGGTCCAGTATAATGTTTAATATTGTACTTATTATTAATATTATCATAGGAGAAATAGGGTCCCCCGCACCCCGTAATGCAGAAAACATTATTACCGTCAAGAATATGGTTACACTTCCCCCAAATGTTATTCTTAAATAAGGAGTTCCCTGCATAACAACTTCCTTTGAAGCACCCAGTAACTCCAGCATCTGCGGGGCAAAGATATATCCCAGAGGAGCCACAATTAATGTTATGATCAATCCAAGAATAAAGGATTGCATTAC
>JAQVEM010000035.1 GCA_028697935.1 Actinomycetota bacterium | reverse complement strand
ACATAGGTAAAATTTCAATATCTGATAATATTATATTAAAACCGGGAAAATTAACATTAGAAGAATGGGAGGCTATAAAAAAGCACCCTGAAGCCGGTTATCGCCTTGCTATATCCTGTCGCGACCTCGTACAAATTGCCAGAGGTATTTTACATCACCATGAAAGATGGGATGGTAAGGGCTATCCTAAAGGTTTAAAAGGTAAAAAAATACCCACACTTGCAAGAATTGTTTCTATTGCCGATGCATTTGATTCTATGACCAATGACAGACCATACAGAAAAGCTATGACTATAGAAGAGGCAGTAAATGAAATTAAGAAAGAGGCAGGTGCCCAATTTGATCCTGATTTTGTAGAACTTTTCACAGAAATCTTAATGCGTGGAGAAATTTTTAAATCAGAGAAATAAAAATCAATTAAAATTTTAAAATTAAAATCCTCATTTTTGGAATATTGGAATTTAGCTTTTGAGTATCTTTTTTGTAAGTTTTATCATCCATTCTTTATACCAATATAACTTAATAATTATTTTGCTTTTCGTATCATAACACTTAAATCTGCCTGTGTTGTATGCTTTGTTTTTATACAGAGTATTTTTATTATTTAAATCAATTTTTGTATATAACCCAGATTTATAAACTGGCGGAGAGAGAGGGATTCGAACCCTCGAAGCAGCTTACGCCGCTTACACGCTTTCCAAGCGTGCGCTTTAAACCACTCAGCCATCTCTCCACAATTAAATCAACCGCGTACTTTATTTTCTCTCTTACTATAAATATCTCTTATTATTATCTCACTTATTATAACAAGAATGCCAGGCAGCCATCCTGCCACAATTATACGTTAACCAGCCCTCTTCTGCCCGTATATTTATCATAATTATAACATTAGCAGACCGGTCAGAATATTAATAAAAATTAGATATCTATTATTGCTTTTCTCTTCAGGCCCTTTTTCTAATCAGTCTTACTCAATCATCCGGGCTTAATAGATAGCACACCGGTTGAATTATATTTAAGACAATATAGTTGCCAGTAAAAAACTGGCGTAATCTGAAATAAAATAAATTGTGAATTTTATAACAATCCTTAATTTTATAACTGAAATATAAATAAAAAAATATATCTTATTATTTATAGAATCTGCTTTAAAAACTGACTGAATTTGCACTTCCTCCCTTAAAAGACTGGACATAATTACTCACATTATTTATATTCACATTATTTATAGATAAGATAAATTAAGGTTAAGATAAAACCCATAAGTGTTAGAATTTAACCAGATTCAGCATAGTTTAAAAATTATCTTTTAATCTGTAGCCACAGTAAGGGCACAGGTTAAAATCTTCCTTTATTTTTTTGCTACATTCAGGACACTCATCCAGTGGTTTATTCTTTTTAATTTCCTTTATGTCAGGAAGTCTGGCAAGGCCCATTTCTAATTCGTTCAATCCAAATGAATTTTTAAACTTATTGAGAACCACCACACTTTCCTCTTTTAAACCACCCTCTTCTTTTGAAAATTTCTCATAAATTTTCTTAAAAAGGTCCTTTATATCTTCATCGTCAAATTTTTCCAGAATTTTTATTTCACTATCAAGAAGCTCTCTATAAATCAATATATTGTCCTCAATACTGTCAAACTGTTTATCTAATTTCTCATCACATTGCTTACAATAAGGTTCATATGTTTTATCTTTAAGAATCTTTCCGCATTCTACACATCTTTCTATTTCTTCGTGTTTTACCTCTTTTGCTTCTGTTGACTGCGTCGTTTCTTTTTTTTCTTTTCCTTCTTCAGGTTCTTTTGTTTGTTTTTTCCCTTTAAATATCATTTTTTAAATCCATCTTTATATTGTTTATAATCCTATATTATTTTTAATCCAGCATTATATTTTGCATATATTATCATAAAATGTATAAAATAAAAAATCCTATTTTAATGGTTTATTACTTATAGCAGAAGTTCAATCCATGCAATTCATTTTCTGTGTATATAATATTTTATATGAAAGTAGTGACATACTTTGATACCAGGTGAACGATTCCCCGACTTTTCGTTAAAAAGTGCGGAAATTGTTAAAAGGTGTGCCTTTTGTTAAATGGTGTAGAGGGGTATTATAACACGACAGGCTCCACAGCAACCGTTTTTGAATCGCTGTGGAGCCTGTTATCGTTAATTGTATAGGAAAACTCTTGTAAATAGAGACTTTTGCAAAAAGAAACTGGACACCAATCGCGATACTCATTGTATCATTGTATCAAAATTAGTTTTCAATTATGGCGGAGAGGGAGGGATTCGAACCCTCGAGGCAAGCTTACACTCGCCTAACCGCTTAGCAGGCGGCCCTTTTCAGCCACTCAAGCACCTCTCCGCAGAAATGAATATGATGGCAAATAAGTATGGTGGCAAACAATATAATAACAGATTTTATAAAAAAATCATTACATTGTCTTTACATAATATAAATAAAACTAAACAATTTTCAGTCAACTTTTTCAATTACATAATCACTGTTTCCAAGACCCATTTTTTCAAGTTCATATATCTGGCCATAAGGGTCCTTACCCCATATTTTTTCAAACAAATGATTTCCTTCACTGAGTTCTCTTCCTATAAGAAGTGAACCCGGAATTAAATTCTCAACTTTTATTGCATCAAGAGAGGCTTTCTCTACTGCTACAATATCATCTGAAGCCATTATTCCTATATCAGGAACAATTGACGGAGTTGAAAATCCCCAGCAGTCACATAACATAGTTATATTAAGCAAAACATTTATATAATAAACAGACCCTTTATCAAAAGTCTTTAAAATTTCATTAGTTGATATTGCCATACCCTTTTGAAAATCTACAAAACGTTTACCTGTAAATATAAGAGCACCACTCGGACATATTTCTACACAGTGCTGGCAAAAAGTGCAGTCGTGGAAATTTATTTTGTATTTTCCCCTATCATCAAATCTATTAGCTTTATATCGACATCCATCTATACAGGCATCACAATGTTCACATAAATCTTCATTCCATTCAATACCACCTTCCAGCGCATGCAATTCTCTTCTTGTCACTGAGGTTACACAACCCATAGCTAAATTTTTACATGCACCACCGTAACTGCAGTCACCATGGCCTTTTACATGCGAGAAGTCAATCAGAACCTCTGCATCATGAATATTACCGGCTACCTGTATTTCCTTTAAAGTTTTAAAATCAACTTCTTTTTGATAATAATATTTATCGCCAGCACCTGCTACAGGAATAATCTTACACCCTATCACTTCTTCGCTATAGCCTCTGTTTTCAGCATTCCTTACTCCAAAATCCGAACTATTTCTGTGGTACACATCTGTTATAAAAACATCACCCCCGGCATCTTTTAATGCTTTTACAAGTATTCTAGTAAATAAGGGATGAATAGTAGTGTAACCCAGATTGCCACCGAGATGCATCTTTATAGCAACCAGCTTACCACTTACTCTTTCTTTAAGCGGCAATGAGGCAAGCATTCTTTTAAATTTTGCAGGCAAAGTTGCATCCGGTACCAGTTTGTTAAAGCTTACATCTGCAAATTTAACTACAGATTTTTTCATTTTTTACACCTATTCTTTCATAAAATTTGCTTAATTTCTTTTAATTTCTCACTTTAACCTTTTATATATAAAATTAATTTTACTACAGCTACTCTTTTACACTAATACCCGGGACTCTACACTATTGCCAGAAATTTAAAAGCTGGCGCGCCTGGAGGGATTCGAACCCCCAGCCTTTGGATTCGTAGTCCACTGCTCTATCCAGTTGAGCTACAGGCGCTTCTGCATAATTATTATTTATTGTATGTTAATATAGTTTTAATTAGCAAGAAAGCGAAAAATAAACTCCATTTTATGCCATCTTTATATTCATTTTAGCATTTAGCATAATAAAAAAGTTTATAATTGGAATATAATTAATCTAAAATATCAGTCAGGGAATTTCGTTTAATTCCTTAAGCAATCCATCTATATCTATTCCGTAAATCTTAGAAATCTGCCCCAGCGTTAATATTTCCGCTTCATATGCAGCCATTGCGCAGTGCATACACGGTAGATTGTACCTGGCAATTATTTTACTTGCTTCAGGAGAATTTAACACCTCTGCTAATTTTGTGTTCTCTGTGTAATTAACCATAATTTCCTTCTATATAGTTATAATTATAATAATATACAATATATTTTACTCCACCGCTACAAATTTATAGCAATACCCGGGTTAGCCATTTTAAACTGGCTTTTAAAGTATATCTTTTTTTATTCCCTTTGCATACTTATCTAAAAAATACAGTAAATCTATATTGTAATAAAGTTAAACTTAAAGTAATCCACGACTGAATATTGATATGTATTTAAAATAGTCTATAATAATATTCCAATATCTTAACCTCTAAAAAACAAATAAAGATTAATAAAATTTATTATACTAATTACATAAGGAAACATAAATGAGTGGTAAAGAGGTAAATAAAAAAGCTACAAAAAATGCGGTTAAAAGTAGCCCTATTAACAATATTGATAACAACAATAATAATAAATTTTTCGGCAATGATGAACAGTTTGGCTTATTTCAAAATCTTATAAATAATATCCCGGATCATATTTACATAAAAGATATAAACAGTAGATTTATCATAGTAAATAAAGCCAAGGCCAGTTTCTCAGGGAAAAAGCCTTCTGATTTTACTGGAAAAACAGATTTTGACTTTTTCCCGGAAAATGAATCAGAAATTTACTTTAATGACGAAAAAAGAATAATGGAAACAGGAATTCCAGTTATAGATAAAGTAGAAAAATTAGTTTATAACGGCAATGAATACTGGATGAGCAGCAGCAAAATACCCTGGTTTGATAAAAATGGAAATATTATGGGAATCATGGGTATATCAAGGGATATAACCGGGCGAAAGAAAATGGAAGATGAACTTCTGGGAAAGGAAAAGAATTTCTTTAATGCTTTAATGGATAATATTACAGAAAGTATATTTTTTAAAGACACAAAAAGCAGATTTGTGAGAATCAATAAAGCATGTGCCATAAAGTTTGGTATTAACAATCCCGAGGAAGCAATTGGTAAAACAGATTTTGATTTTTTTAGTGAAGAACATGCAAGTCAGGCATACAGGGACGAACAATATGTAATAAAAACAGGAAGAGCAATAATAGACCTGGAAGAAAAAGAAACTTATGAAAACAAAGCTGACAGATGGGCATCAACCTCAAAAATACCCTGGCGGGATGATAATGGAAATATAATTGGAATATTTGGCATAACACGCGATATAACTGAAAAAAAGAAAGCAGAAGAAAAAATAAAATATCTTTCATTCCATGATGTACTGACCGGCCTCTACAACAGGGCATTTTTTGAAGAAGAGCTAAAAAGACTTGATACCCGGAGACAGCTTCCTCTTACTATAGTAATGGGAGATATAAACGGACTTAAATTAATAAATGATGCATACGGACACACAAAAGGAGATGAGTTCCTTATAAAAATAGCAGAAATCTTAAAAGACTCATTTAGAAAAGAAGATATACTCTCAAGATGGGGAGGAGATGAATTTATAGTAATACTTCCAGAGACTACCACCAGGGATGCCCGTAAGATAGTAAGTAGAATTAAGAAGTTATGTAAAGAGAGATCTACTACAGAGATGCCTTTAAGTATATCCCTCGGGATATCAACAAAGAAAAGACCAGAAGAAGATATAGAAGAAGTGATTAAAAAAGCTGAAGATAAAATGTATAGACAAAAAGCATTAGAGAGTAAATCTATAAATGAAAACCTTGTAGAAGCACTGAAGGAAAATTTAAGAAAAGGAGAAATTAATACTGAAAAACACAGCCTGAAACTAAGAGAATATGCTTTGCTTATCGGAAATAGACTTGGTCTTTCTGATGTAAAACTGGAAGAATTAAAATTACTCATAGACGTTTATAATATAGGTAAACTGGCGCTTGCCGATGAAATAATGGCTAAACCCGGAAGATTAACAAAAGAAGAGTGGGAACTTATCAAAAAGCTCCCGGAATATGGATATCTAATAGCAGAATCATCAGAAAAACTAAAACCCATTGCAGAGCCAATACTTGCCCATTATGAATGGTATAATGGAAGCGGATACCCGAGAGGCATAAAAGGCGAGGAAATCCCACTACTCTCAAGAATTTCATTTGTTATTAACTCTTATGATGCTATGACTAAAGATAGACCTTACAGGAAAAAAATGACAAAAAGCGAAATAATTAGAGAATTTAAAAAATTTAGTGGTACCCAGTTTGACCCCGAGGTTGTTAATATCTTTCTTAATTTATTAGAAAAAAACCCTGAAGAATAAGGATAATTAAACTATCTTCTAAAGCTCCATGGCGGAGAGGGAGGGATTTGAACCCCCGGAAGGTATAAACCTTCAACGGTTTTCAAGACCGCCGCATTCAACCAGACTCTGCCACCTCTCCAGGCAAAAGAATTATAACACAAAAGAAAGTTTTTGAGCTACTTTCGAGAAATTATTTTTAATCCCCCTGTAAATGGCACTAACACTTCAGGAATTCTAATATTTCCTTCCCTGTCTTGAAAATTTTCCAATATTGCTATTAATGTCCTTCCAATAGCGCAGGCGGTGCTATTCATTGTATGAATAAAATCTTTTTTCTTCCCATCTCTATATTTTATATTTAATCTCCTTGCCTGAAAATCAGTATCATGGCTGCATGATGCCAGTTCTCTATATTTATTTTGACCCGGAAGCCAGGCCTCAAGATCATATTTTTTTGCATTTGGATTTCCGATATCTCCAGTGCACATATTTACAATCTGATAATGAAACCCGAGACCCTGCATGATTTCTTCAAGTGTTTCTCTTAATTTTTCATATTCCTCCCATGATTTTTCAGGATGTGCAAAGATAAACATTTCAATTTTATCAAATTGATGAACCCTGAAGAGCCCTCCGAGATCTTTTCCATAACTTCCAGCTTCCCTTCTAAAACAGGTTGAGAAAGCAGTATACTTAAGAGGAAGAAGAGATGCGTCCAGAAATTCATCACTGTGGTATGAACACAGTGGGACTTCTGAAGTACCGATTAAATACAAATCATCAAGTTCTGTTTTATAATACTGTGTCCTTTCTACAGGGAAAAATCCTGTTCCGTACATCGCCATTTCCTTTACCAGAACCGGCGGTAACATTGGCATGAAACCCTTTTTAATCAGTAAATTTAAAACATATTGTACCAGTGCAAATTCAAGCAGAACTGCTTCATTTTTTAAAAATACAAATCTCGAACCGGAAATCTTAGCTGCTCTTTTTTCATCAATTATATCAAGGTCTGTTCCAAGAGTAATATGATTTTTGGGTTCAAAATCAAATTCTGGCCTGGAACCATAATAAGATTGAACAACGTTCCCGCTTTCATCTTTCCCCACAGGCGTAGTTTCGTGAGAAAGATTGGGGTACATTGAGAAGTGCTCTAAAAATTTATTTTCTACTTCCAGAAGTTCCGCTTCCATTCTATTGAGAGTTTCATTTATTTTTTTCATCTGGCTGATTTTCTCTTCTTTTTCTTTACCTTTTAGTCCCGGTATAATTTTTGAAGCTGCGTTCTTTTCAGCTCTTAATCGGTCAATTTTAGAAGTTAAATCTCTTCTTTTTTTATCAAGTTCAATTCCAGTAGAGATATCAATTTTTAAACCTCTTTTTTCTATCTCTGCTTTAAAAATTAAAGGATTTTCTCTAAATAATTCTATATCTATCATATAACTTCTCCATCAGTGTTATTAGCCATTATTTCTAGTACTATTTTTATTTTTCAATATCTTCAACCCACTTAGGGTAGGAACCCAGAGTTTTTACAAGATAAACATCTCTTCTTAAAGTTTCTATTGCTTCAAAAACATTTTTATCATGTAAATGGCCATCAAGGTCTATCATAAATACATAGTCTCCGAGATTTTTTTTAGCCGGTCTTGACTCAAGCCTTGTTAAATTAATATTTCTGTTGGCAAATTCTCTTAATATTTTATACAGACTACCCGGTCTGTCTTCTTTAAGAAAACAAACTATTGAAGTTTTATCATTACCCGTTTTTTCCTGTATCTTATTTCCTAAAAAAACAAACCTTGTTCTGTTATCTTTATTGTCTTCAATATCGCTCTCTATTATCTTAAGACCATAAATCTTTGCCGCTGTTTTTGTTCCTATTGCAGCTATTTCACTATTTTCTTCCTGTAAAATTTTAACAGCTTCTGCAGTGCTATTTGCTGCTATTATTTCAACATCTTTCAAGTATGTTGATATAAATTTTCTACACTGTGCAGTTGCATGTGGGTGAGAAATCAATTTTTTTATATCTTCGGGTTTAATTATATTTTTGCCGATTAAGCTATGCCTTATCGGAATTGTTACTTCTCCGATTATCTTTGTCTCACTTTCAAATGTAAGAATATCCAGAGTAATATTTACCGAACCTTCGATTGAATTTTCCAGAGGAACTATTCCAGCATCCACGTCGCCCCTGTCTACACTTTTTATTACCTCTTCAACTGTTGTGCATGGAATTTTTTCTATACTCGAAGAATCTTTAACAAATCTTTCAAGCGCCTCTTCTGTAAATGTTCCCGGAGGACCGAGATATGCTATTTTCTTTTTTTTGTCCATAATTTTACCTGGCCTATATTATTAATTTATTAACACCGATAGATAAATAACATTATTATAATAATATACAATACATATTTATATACATTTTATTAATGGAAAATAATTAAAACAGGATTTCTAAACAAGAATAACCCTTATGGAAGAAAATCTTCAGGATTACTGGGTACACCATCTACCAGAACTTCATAATGTAAATGCGGCCCTGTACTGTTCCCGGTGCTTCCCATCAATCCTATTACATCACCTTTGGTCACTTCATCACCTACATTAACATAGATACTGCTCAGGTGAGCATAAACTGTAGTATATCCATATCCATGATAAATCATAACCTTTTTACCATAACCACCGTGCCATCCTGAAAAAATTACCACACCGCTTGCTGTTGCATTTATATTAATACCGCTCCTGTTGGCAATATCCAGACCCTTGTGACCACCTCTTCTTCCACCAAATCTGGTTGTAATCGTACCCCATGTAGGCCACATATCTGGTGTGTGCTCTATAAGATATAAATGGTCTTCCATATCCTGTTTATCTCTGGATAATACTTCAGATAACTCAGGAGCAACCTCCAGTAGTTCATCAAGAAGTGCATCTATATCATCAAGATCATCTTCCTGATCGTTAATGTAATAATAGATCTCATCGGGGTCTTCATCAAATTGAATATCAGAACTTAGATCAGAAGTATAAATTGCTACTTCCTCCTCATATCCACCTTTTCCTGTTATATCCCTTACCATACGATCAAGGTCTTCGACTTCCTTCAAATAGCTTTCCAGGATTTTAGTTTTTGTCTCTATCTCTTTAGTTTTTTTCTCAAGGTTTGCTACTTCAACTTCTTTGTAGTTAACTGTATATTTGGCTCTTTCAAGTTCAACTAATTTCTCATTTAATTTCTGCCGCATAATAAATAAATCAGAGACCAGAATAGCAATTGAAGTCAGTATTATTACACCAACTATAAATAATGACCTTAATAGATTATGTGTAATCCTTATTTTTCGTATACCTGATTTTGCATCAGATAAAATAAGTAACGTAAAAGACTTACTTCTTTTATTCTCCATAAACTGGATATTTAAATTTACAAAAATTAATTACATTTTTATAAATCTTTATTATAGCTTAATTTTTCAATATGGGAAACAATTTTATTTTAATTCTCCATGATAAATTTAAAAGTTGCTTTATTATTACCAAGAAACGCCTCATCAGGAACAGGTCCGACATTTATTTCGAGTTCGCACTTTCTACCAGGATACGCAGTGAAACCTGATATACGTACTGTTTTTTCCTGTGATGGTTCAATTGTGTCTATAACAAATTCTTTTGTTTCAGAAACATTATCCTGGGTCATATATTTCATCGTCACACTGACATTATTTTCAGTCACATTACCCTGGTTCTGTATATTAATAGCAACACTGATCTCGTTACCCTTTGCCAGCACCCAGTATTCTCCCTGTTTATTAAGCACCGTGGGACTAAACTCTATAGTATCATTTATAACTGCTACTCCCCTTCTCTGCTGCAATTCTGGCGATGATTTAATTTCCGAAATAAAATTCATCACACTCTGGCTATCTGTAAGATTTTTATCCTTAAGAACAACTGAATCAATTATAGTCAGGTTATTTATTCCCAGTTTCTCACCCGATTCTTTTAAGCCATCCTGAAAATATAAATATATTTCATCACTCATAAACATGTACAGGAAAGTTTTTGTTATCTGTGCAGTAGATATGTCAAGATCAAGGTCCTGCAGTGCGTTAGACAGAGCTGGTCTGAAATCTTCATAAGCTCTGTTTCTGATATCAAACACCAGTACAAGATATCCATGCGTTATTTCAAAAGATTCAGGTGGAATAATCTCCCTGCATCTTTCAAGGACCAGCTTACTTTCCTCTATTATATCCATCAATTGACTATCCAGATCTTCTCTTGTGGTATTATTTGCTTTATCAAGGATAGTAAAAAATTTGTATGATGTTTTATTAGATTGCTGAATTAAAACTGATGTAGAGTTTACATAATCAGAAATGGTTAATCTTTCAACATCGGTTAGTTCTTTTCTACCGTTTTCACAGCTCCACAAGCCTGAAAGCCAGCTTACAATTACCACAGCAATTATAATCATTATTATTAAAGTAATGATTGATTCTTTTCTGCCTCTTCTTTCCAATAAAACCCTTCCTGAGTTTAAAAATAATGATTTTAAGCACCTTTAAAATTAGATTACATTATACAAATGAATACTTCAAAACTCAATTTATAGATTGAACATTATACATTTAACATTACACATTGAATTTAAACAGAGCAATGTCTCCATCTTTTATAATATAGTCCTTGCCTTCACGACGGACAAGCCCCTTTTCCTTTGCTTTTGTAAATGAGCCTGTACCTATAAGCGTATCATAATCTATAACATCAACACCTATAAATCCTCTTTGAAAATCTGAGTGTATTTTACCTGCAGCCTCAGGTGCCCTGGTCCCCTCTTTAACAGTCCATGCCCTTATTTC
>JAQVEM010000199.1 GCA_028697935.1 Actinomycetota bacterium | reverse complement strand
GAAGAACAAAAAGTAAAGTTTCTGCCACAGGTTGCGAGTGGAAGTAAACTTGCAGCTTTTGGCCTAACAGAGGCAGAAGCAGGAAGTGATGCAGGTAATATCAAAACTACTGCAAAAAAAGATGGTGATTTTTATATTTTAAACGGAACAAAGCAGTGGATATCAAATGGTGGTGAGGCAGATATTTATACTGTATTTGCTATAACGGACCCCGGGAGAGGAATCAGAGGAGCGAGTGCTATTGTTGTAGAAAAAGGAACACCCGGATTTGAATTTGGAAAAAAAGAAAATAAACTCGGCATACGCAGCTCGGCAACAAGAGAGCTTATATTTACTGATTGCAGAGTACCTGAAGAAAACCTTCTGGGTGGTGAAGGAATGGGCTTCATAATAGCAATGAA
The DNA here is from genome assembly GCA_028697935.1 of Actinomycetota bacterium. Taxonomy (GTDB): domain Bacteria; phylum Actinomycetota; class Humimicrobiia; order Humimicrobiales; family Humimicrobiaceae; genus JAQVEM01. The sequence goes on along the minus strand of JAQVEM010000199.1, from coordinate 2,266 downwards.
AACTTTTGACCAGTCAAGGCCGGTAGTGGGTGCTCAGGCACTCGGAGTAGCTGAAGGTGCACTCGAGGAAGCACTAAATTATTCAAAGGTGAGAAAACAATTTAATACTCCGATATCTTCTTTCCAGGCTATCCAGCACATGCTTGCTGATATGGCTACGGATATTGAAGCAGCAAGAGCTCTCGTGTATCATACAGCAAAAGTAATTGACAGTGGTGAAAAAAATGTAAGTCGTCTTTCTTCAATGGCAAAGCTTTTTGCATCTGATATGGCAATGAAAGTTACTATTGATGCTGTTCAGATACTGGGAGGCTATGGATACATGAAAGAGTATCCTCTGGAAAAAATGATGAGGGATGCAAAAATAACCCAGATTTATGAAGGAACAAATCAGATTATGAGGAATATAATTGCTCTTGATCTAATAAAAAGAGGAGTTCTTTAAGAGATTTTTTAAATAATAAAAAATGTTTTAAAAAAGCAGGTGATTAAAATAAAAATTGTAGTTTGTATAAAACAGGTTCCGGCTACTACTGAAATTAAAATAGACCCTGAAACAAATACATTGATAAGGGAAGGAATAGAAAACATTATCAATCCCTTTGACAGCTATGCTATTGAGGAAGCAGTAAGAATAAAGGAGAGGCTGGGAGATCCGGATACTGAAGTAATTGCCATTACAATGGGCCCCCATCAGGCTATGGAGATATTAAGAGAGGCAATTTCTGTGGGTGTGGATAGAGCAATTCTTCTTTCAGACAGGGCGTTTGCAGGTGCTGATACATGGGCAACTGCCACTACTCTGGCAGGTGCAATCAATAAAATAGGGGACTGCAGCCTTGTTATACTTGGAAGGCAAACTCTTGATGGAGATACCGGTCAGGTTGGCCCGGAACTTGCACAGAAAATGGGTATTCCTTTTGTGGGATATGTAAGCAGCGTTCTCGAAATTAATAAAAATAATATGAAGGTAAAAAGACTTATGGAAGACAGATATGAAACTTTTGAGGTTAGTCTTCCTTCTGCTATATCGGTAATAAAAGATATAAATGTTCCAAGAGTTCCTTCGCTACGTGGCAAGATGAAGGCTAAGAGCGCAGAAATTCCGGTATGGGACTCTGAAATATTAGGGCTTAATAAGAACGAAGTTGGTCTTTCAGGTTCTTATACACAGGTGGTTAAGATTTTTACTCCTCAAATAAAACATAAAACGACAATGATTGACGGAACACTGGATGAGAAGGTTGAACATTTATACAGAATACTAAAAGAATCACATTTAGTGTAAATTAAGAATATAGTAATTAAGTGTATGGGAAGAAATTAAGGAGCTATTTTTGGGAATTAAAATTAACAGAGAAACATGTACTGGATGCGGTCTGTGTAAAAAGGTGTGTCTTTATAACGCTATTGAGATAGTAAATAGTAAGGTTGTTATCAATGAGAACTGTGTTTTTTGTGGTGCCTGTGTTGAAGCATGTAAATTCGATTCTATAAAGATTACAGAACTAATTAATGAAGATAAAAAAGATTTTTCTGACTATGATGGTGTTTGTGTTTATCTTGAAGCAAACGGCAGTGTTATAACTGATGTCGGGTTTGAACTTATAAGCAAGGGAAGGGAACTTGCTGACAGGCTTGGAGCAGAGCTCTCTGCGGTAGCAATTGGTAATTCAATTAAAAATGGAGCTGTGGAAGGCTTTAGATATGGTCTGGATAGATTGTATTTAATAGATAATCCTGTTTTTTCAAATAATCTTGACGATATTTTTGCCATAGCTATTACACAAGTAATAAAAAAATATAAACCAGAAATATTTCTTGCAGGGGCTACTGCTTTCGGAAGAACTTTAATTCCTGCAGTGGCTGCTATGTTAAAAACAGGACTTACTGCGGATTGTACTGGTCTTGATATAGATAATGAAAAGAAAATACTCCTCCAGACAAGGCCCACTTTTGGAGGCAATATTCTTGCGACTATTGTTACAAGAAATGCAAGACCGCAGATGGCGACAGTAAGGCCGCATGTTATGGAAAAAAAGATAATTTCTGAAGTTCCGGCTGACTATGAGGATAAAATTGAGTATATAGAAATTGATGATTCTATTTTTAAAACCAGATATAAACTGGTTGATATAGACAGAGAACTCAGCGAAAAAATTAACATTGCTGATTATGATGTAATTGTATCAGGCGGAAGAGGGCTGGGCGGAAGCGATAAATTTCCAATGCTTAAAGAACTTGCTGATTTGCTTGGTGGAGTAGT
>JAQVEM010000198.1 GCA_028697935.1 Actinomycetota bacterium | reverse complement strand
TTATTACATAACATTCTGGATTATTTAAAAAGTGTATCTAATATTTAACTCATTATTAATAAAAGCCCACAGCAACTAGTTTAAAATAATTCCTCCAGCCTTTTATATATTTCCACAAATTTATCGTAGACATCCTTATAATAATTCACATTTTCAGTATCGGGAGTTATCTTATCTGAAAACTTCACATTATTTTCAACTATATCTTTAAAACTTAAATTATATAATTTTGAAATTGCGCAGATAGCAGCTCCAAACAAAGTAGCTTCTTTATATTTTGGAAGATATATTTCTTTATTTGTAATGTCAGCTTTCATCTGATTCCATATCCTTGATTTTGAACCACCACCCATTGAAATAATTCTATTTATAGCAATACCTTTATGCTCTAAAAAATCAATGTTTTTATTTAGTAGAAAAGCTACTCCTTCCAGAACTGCGCGGGCGAAATCAATTTTGTTATTGTTAATTTTAATTCCATAAAAAACACCTTTTGCCCCCGGGTCAAATTCAGGAGAATTAACTCCCATTATATATGGCAAAAACAATAAATGGCTTTCTTTCTTTTTATTTAATCTTTTCTCAATTTGTTTATTTATTTCATCAAAGCTATTTTCAGGACAAAAGTTGTCTTTAAACCACTCATAACATATTCCTCCGCTTTCACATACAGGTAATAAAGAATAGGTGTTTGGGAATGGACCATAATGAAAAGGTAATGGATATAAATTACTCCCCGGGTTTTTTAAAACCGTAGCAAGCGCCAGTACAGTTCCTGTACTTTCACTAAGAATACCCTCTTCTATATTCCCAACACCAAGCATACCTGAAAAATGATCCAGCATTCCAATATTTACTGCTACATCGTCCCTTATCCCTAATTCTTCGGCTATTTCTTCTCTTAATCCAAAAATGTTTTCTCCTGGTTCATGTAATTCAGGTAATTGTGTTATATTAAAACCAACATAGTCAATTATATCTTCCCAGTATTTTTTATTGATGATATCCAGATAATATGTAAAACTGGAAATAGAATATTCTGAAATAAACCTTCTGGTTAATTTAAAAATAATAAAGTCTTTTATTAATAAAAACATCTTTGTGTTTTCAAACCTGCTTTTCTGATTATTCTTTATCCAGAGAATTTTTGTTATAGGCCATGTTGTAACTATTTCAGGTTGTCCGGTTATCATATATGAGTTTTTGCTGTCAAAGTTTTTTTTAAGAACTTTACATTCTTCATCTGACCTTACATCCATCCAGGAGATTGCATTCCCAAGCGGCTCATTATTTTTACCAATTGTTACTAATGACTCAGCCTGACCTGTCAAAGATATAGAAACAATTCTTTCTCTATCTACCCCTGATTTTTCTATAACATCAATCATATTTTTTTTACATGTATACCAGTAGTCTTCTGCATCAAATTCAACAAAATTATTTAAATTATTGTAATTGACCTTTGAAGAAACAATTGATATCTCCTCTAACGAGCTATTATATATTCCTGCTTTTATATTAGTTGTTCCAAGGTCAAGAGTCAGTATGTATTCTTTCATTTTCTTACTCTTTCTTGCTCTTTTCTATAGCTTATTTATATATATAAAAAAATTATATAATTGAAACTAAATAGAAATAATAGATTACCTATTATATCATATCAATTGAAGGTCTTTTAACATAAGTAAAAAGATCTTTATCTTTTAATTTTTTTGGATATTCAGCCTGCTGTTATTATATAGCAAGTATCACAAAGATTTAAAACTCAATAATTTTAGCCACAATAATCTATAGCAGTTAAAACCATAATTTTAATTAAATTAAAAAAGCTACCGATATCAACACATTCATCAACCCCATGTGGGTTTTCTCCTTTAGGCCCAATTACAACAACCTCGGTATCGCTCACTTTTTTAAATGCAAATGCATCCATTGCAAGAGGTATACCTTTTTCCATGTAATTTAAATTTAATTTACTGTATGCTTTACGTATTGAATTCATTGCAGGATGAGTTACATCAGTTTTGTGGCCATATAGAAACCTGATAACTGTTTCAAATTTAGGAAAGCTGTCTATAAAATCATCGTATTTTTTTAATTCCCTTTCCATAAAATTTAGAAAATCTTCCCTTACTTTTCCTTCTTTCATATATTCAAAAGTCTCAAGCCAGAAATATATATGCCCCTTTGTAGGAACGGAACCTGATTCCAGATAATTGGACCCTCCTGAGTAGAACTGGTAGGTTAAAAGTCTAAGTCTCATATTTTTATCATAAGTAACAGGTGGAGCTATATTACCCAGCACTTCTTTATCGTATTTTTCCAATGCAATTGCAACCTTTGCTAGCTTATATATCGGATTGGGAAGCTCGTTTTCTGTACCTATACCACCAGGGCTTTCCTCTAAAACTTCGACTATCCAATCACTGCCTCCTATTGTTTCTATTCCGGCATTTAAATTAGTCGGCTCAGCCAGTATAGCAAAATCTATATCCGGATATCTTAGCCTTGATGCAATTGTTCCATTTACTCCACCATTTTCTTCATCTACAACGCTTTCTGCATATACATCTCCTTTTAACCTTATCTTTAAGTCATGAATGCACTTTAAAGCATAAAAGCCAGCCAGAGTGCCTGCTTTCATATCCATAGAACCTCTTCCATACATTTTTCCTT
>JAQVEM010000197.1 GCA_028697935.1 Actinomycetota bacterium | reverse complement strand
GTCTCAATAATTAAAGGTATTAAATCCTCAACATATCCATCACTGTCTGTAATAATGATATCTATGCCTACATCATGAGCAAAACTAACCATTCTTTTATAATAAGGAGTCAGAAACTCCCTAAAATGCTGGGGAGAAATAAGTGAGCCTGATTTATATGCCATATCTTCCCAAATTAATATACAATCGATTTCCACATCTTTGCATATTCTTCCGTAGTATTCTATTAAAAAATTACAAAAAGTATTATTTATATCATGAATAAGCTTAGGGTCATCCATCAAAGCCATCATATACCTTGTAATACCCATTATTTGCCTTGGAAAACCTAAAAAGCCACCATTAGTACCCCCAAGCCTTATTGGGAAATCTCTTGTTTTTAATTTTTTTACTATTTCACTCCAATTAGGTGGAAGTCTTTTCTCTATTGTGCTGCTATCATAGTATTGTTTATAATCAAGCCAAGTTTTCCAATCCTTTACTGGATTATCAATTTCCATTGGAAGTGTAGTTTTATCTACTGTAGTTTTATTTGTAACACCATATTCATCTTTATAAACAATATGGGTATCAGTTTTCTCTATAACTTCTTTTTCAAACATCGGGCTATAATCAACTGGAAATTTTGTTAAATATTGGTCAAGTCCAAAAAATGGTTGAACATTTACATCACCAGCTTTTTCCATTTCCCCATAAATATTTTTATTGGCCATTATTGCAACGCCATCAGAATAATCTTCTGGTATCGGAGCAACCATTGGAAGACCTTCTTTAAACCATCTCCTGATTGTTCCAGCCCAATAGCCAAATTCAACCTTAGGTATTTCAACTCCACTATAATCAGCATCTTTCATCCTCATTACTGAGAGAAATTTTTCCCTAGAATTCATGTTTAATCCCTTTATTCTTTAATTATAAAAAACGTTTTTTTATAATTTTTGCTTAAATTATAAAGATAAAATGTAAATTAATCAAAAATAAATTTAACTTAAAATTTAAGGCTATAAAGAAAAGATATAAAGTCACTTAACATATGGGAGCTATTGTTAAGCTAATACTTCCTAGGCTTTTTAATTAGCAAAGCTTTTCACAGCGCCTACCGACGCTTAATAATCAATAACTTAGCAAGATTTCCTTAATTTATTCCTTTAGTTTAACAATTGAGCTATACTTATGTTTTTGCATACTTGTATCTTATAAACAGTCAAAAAATTCTAATTTGGTTTCTAGGAAAACTTAGTTCTAACAAATTTCCCATATATTTTAAATTAAAATTATTCACATTTTTCAATAGGTAAAGGAGAGATGATTGCGGTAACGGGACCATCAGGTTCAAGCAAATCAACACTTTTTAATATAATAGGATGTATAGACAACCCCATAGAAGGTAGCTACTTTCTTATGGATAAACCTATTGATACATTTGGAGATAACGAAAAAGCAGAGCTAAGAAATAGTGTATTTGGATTTGTAGCCCAGGACTTTGCCCTTGTAGAAAGATACAGAGTGTATAAAAATATGATGATATCCCTTTCTTATTCAAAAAAGAAATTCAAACCAAAAAATAAGATTAGGAAAGTTCTTTCTCAGCTTGGAATATCTGAAAAGGAAAAGACTATAACACTAAATCTATCAATAGGTCAGCGCCAGAGGGTGGCAATAGCAAGGGCTATTGTAAATGAACCTGATATAATACTTGCAGATGAACCTACCGGTTCTCTTGACAGCCAGACAGGTAAAGAAGTAATGGATGGATATATTTAAAAAATTAAATGATGATGGTAAAACAATCCTTATTGTGACACATGATAAAGATGTTACCTCTTACTGCCACAGAATAGTTCATATCAAAGATGGGATAGGTAAGTAATTAGGATACAGGATAAAGCAGGTAAAGTGTTTGGAAATGATCTTAAAGTCACTATCTTTTATATATTCTAATATGCAGACTAGCAAACAGCCCCGACCAGATTTTCAGGCCGGGGCATACTATAAGTAATATATATTATAAGTAATATTATATAAATTACTGGTGTTACTCTTCCCGATGACTTAGGTGATAATGATAATATAGATAATAATACAGGGAAAGGTTATAAGTAAGACAATGATGGGGATTATATTGTCCATTAATTATAATTCTTGTAATAAAAAGCGTCTGGTTTTATAATTGCCCTATAATTATCTGAAACACTTGCTAAGAAATAATAATTAAGCAGGAGGTTAGTAAATATAAAAAATATATTCAGAAGATCTCCTCTACCTATACTCTTATTTGCAACAATAGGAGCAATTTTAATCCTATGTTTTTCTGTTATAGCGGGATTCTACCACAATCAGGCATCCTCGTGGCCTGACTTTCTTTCTGGCCAACAAATTGATGTGCGTATCAGTCAGTTTCTCCCAGACACAGAAAATCCTGTTACAGTAAAAGACCTGATTGACTTTTGTAAAAAAAGAGATGAAAGCCTGCTTATCTATAGAAATGCGGAGTTTACGGGGGGAAAGGAAGTTTATTTAAGTACCAGCGCATCCTTTAAACCGGATATTACAGAAGGACGCAACTTTACTGAAGAGGATTTTAAGAATCAAAAGCCAGTAGCTATAGTTGCCTATGATGAGGATATGATTAAAAAGTGCATCATTAGAGATGGTAAAGAGTATGTGCTGCATGAAAACAATGAATATGAAG
>JAQVEM010000196.1 GCA_028697935.1 Actinomycetota bacterium | reverse complement strand
CTATTAAAACATCCTTAAAATATCAGACAAATTATAACAAATTATAACAAACAATCTATTTTTTTACACAACATCTCTAATATAACCATTTATCTTTCCATTCCTTTATAATTGACATTCATTCCCTTATAATTGGCATAATGATAAAATTTAAACTATAATCTTTATCTATAAAATCGGGTTTTAAGATGTTTAATAAAACAGTTATAGTTCAATAAAAAAGAAATAAGGCGTGAAACCAGTAAACATAGCATTTATAACTGATAGAATGATAAAAGGCCATGGAGTGGACCTCGTAGTTGACAGACTTGCTGATGGTCTGGCTGAAAAAGGCTACATCTGCAGAGTATACTGTAATTATTTTGATGAGACATTTACTGACAGGAAATCATATAACATAGAAAAACTCCATTACTTTAAGCCTCACATTAATCCTTTAATTTATGAGAGAAGAATCAGAAAACTGGCTCCTTATCTTAACAGTAAAGATGTTGACCTTTTTATAATACAATCATTTCCTTTTTACAGTCTGATACCAAAATTAAATAAGCCTGTTCTGGCTGTTGACCATGGAATTCCCTCTCCAGATGAGTTTCCTTTTAAAAGAAAGCTAAAATATAAATACATGGAGAAAACCCAGAATCTGGTTTACTTCAGAAAAGCCAGTAAAATAATAACCGTATCCCGATATCTCCTTAACTGTCTTCCTGCATATTTAAGAAAGAAAGCAGGCTTTATCTACAATGGCTGTGACCATTATGCCAGACATGTAATTACCGGAGAAGAAGTCAATGATTTTAGAGAAAGCCTCGGTGTAAATCCTGAAGACATACTTTTACTATTCGTAGGAAGACTTAACCTGACCAATCAGCCTTATAAAGGTCTTGCGGAACTTATAAGTATATATGAGGAAATTCACAAAAAGAATAAAAAAGTTAGATTACTCGCAGTAGGATACGGCTCAAAAAATGATGAAGAACTGCTCAAAAACCGTGGAATCTTATCTATTAGCAATGCCCCTGAAGAAATTATGTCGCTCATTTTTAAATCCTGCGATATTTATACCACCTGTTCAAGGTGGGAAGGATTTGACCTCCCTGTCGCAGAAGCACATAGTTTTGGAAAGCCTTCAGTTTGCTATGACATTGGTGCCCATCCGGAAATTTCACAGGATGGAGTGACTGGTTTTGTGGTAAAAGATAAAAACGAGTTTTTAGAAAAACTGGAAATCCTTATAAATGACCCGCAAAAAAGAAAAGAGATGGGTCGAAATGCAAAGGATTTTTCAAAAAAATTTAAATGGGAAAATAGTGTAAATCAATACAATGAGCTGATTAAAAAAATGCTTGGCCTTAAAGACGAGGATGTCATACCTGTTTCTTTCACCATAAAACATAAAGAACCCCCATCCAGAAAAGTCTCTGTTATTATAGTTAACTACAATTCAACATATCCTGTTTTAAAGGAATGTCTGGATTCAATAAAAACCCAGACCCATCAGGAAACAGAGATTATTATTTTTGATAATAATTCCACTTATGATATTCTTGATGATATAAAAAAAGAGTTTAAAGATATAAAAATAATCCGTTCCGATCATAATCTTGGCCTTGGCGAAGGTATAAACAGGGCTTTAAAAGAGGCAACTTCAGATCTTATTCTCATATCAAATTTTGATGTTGTCTATAACTTTGACGCTATAGAACAAATGGTTGACGGGTTAAACAATCTTGAAAGTATCTATCTGGGTGTTGCACCTAAAATTAAGCTCTATTACCAGAGGGATTTTCTCGAAAGTGTCGGAACTTACGTAGACAGCAACCTTTATCCCGGCCATTACGGACTGGGACAACTGGACCTGAGCCAGTACAATAGAAACGAAGATATTTTCGGTGTATCTTTTGTTTCCTGTCTTATAAAACGTGATGCTTTTTATGAAAATAAGGTTGGACCTATTGACCCAACATTTTTTTTATTTTATGAAGATGTGGATTTTTGCTACAGAGCTAATCTTTATGGCTATAAATTCAGGTCCTGCCCTTCTGCAACCTGTTATCATAGATATGCATTCAATTTCAGGGATGATGCAACTTCTTTTCAGACAAAATATTACTACCAGAAACTAAATCTTCTAAAAACCGCTTATAAAAATTCTGAATCACATAACCTTAAAAGAATTATGGATAATGAATTAAATATACTGAAACAAAACTTAAAAGATGTTAACCTTAAAAACACTGCTGCAAAAATAATACATGATTTCCGGAGCAGCATTAAGTATCTTAAAAAAGATAGAAACTATATGGAATTCTCAAGACAGCTATCTGACGCTGATATTATAAAATACAGCTGGGGTGAGAGCATTTATTTTGACATTACAAAAAATGAGCCTGTTTATTCTGTTGAAAATCTCCACCATTCATACCGCAGATTGTTTGCTCTTATCGGAAACGAGAAATATGAAGGAATTGTTAATTATCTTATGAATTTAAGAGATACCAAATTCAGGATAGAACCCGCTCTGTTCAAGCATATACTTCACAACAAGCTGGAGTACGAACCTTCATCAGTTCATAAATTTATAGATAAGATACAATAACGATAAAATAACCCTGGCAGGTAGCATAGTTATAAGATGACAGAAAAAGCCTTAAAAATTGGAATAGATATTTCTACACTTTTAAATCACGGG
>JAQVEM010000034.1 GCA_028697935.1 Actinomycetota bacterium | reverse complement strand
AGAGTTACCTTTAAAAATACATAATAGAATATATCCCAGATTGCAAAAATATATAAAAAATATGCAAATCTTTCTATGAATCTTTTTCCGCACAAAAAAGCAACGCTAACTATTATAATAATCGTAGAAAATTCCCTGAAAATCTCAATTAAGTATATAAAATCCGGCATTAGAGAAGATAAAGGAAATTGAAAACCCTGCGGGTAATAAAGCTGCCTCAGATATACGACTACCGCTGCTTCAATAAAAGCAAAAGCTATACCAAAGATTGAAAGATAAAAAAACTTTAAAATATGATTTTTTTTATTGTCTGTCATATAGCCCATAGTCATACTTTACTGTATTTTTAATGCACAGATTTTTATATTTTATCTTATTATTGCACTATCACATGCCATTATTATACTCTCACCATTATTATACTCTCAATATTTATAATAATTTTAACATAAATGCCTGTTCCGTAAAAAGAGCCCGGTTTAACTGTATTTTTCTATCACAAATTCAAGAAACTCCCCGGGGGTCATTATTGTTACTGGCAGGTTTGCCTTCATTATGGCCTCTGTTTTAAAATGTTTGCGGTCCAGGGTAATAAGAAAGCTGGCTTTACTTTCGATAGCACCAGCAAGCACATGACAGTCCTTTAAAGTAATGATATCATTATAATTGCTTAGATTTCCTTCAGTTAGCGGATTGATAACTTCCGGATTAAGTCTATCTATCTCTTTATAGAATCTAAGAAGAGCTTCGGATGGCAACTTTTTTCTAATATTTATCTGAGCTTCTAATAGTATTTTTCGGCTTACAACAGCAGAAAAATGCAACCCACCGCAGATTTTTAAAACTAATGAAGAACCGCCACTTTCAGACCCGGCAGCAGCAATAAAAACAGAGGCATCTAAAAAAACTTTGTTCTTTTTATTAGCCATTATAGCTTCTCTTCAGTAAGAAGTCTCTTTATATTCCTCGCTGTTTTTTGATCTATTCTGTCATTTTTTAAAAACTGTGAAATTTCTCTGTCAGTATATTCCCTTAGTTCATCCTCTCCAGCTTCCCGGACAACAGCAGGTGTAATTTCTATTTTATTTCCCTTTAAGGAAAGAGTTAAAATAGTATCATCACCTATTCCAAGCTTCTTTCGAAATTCTATCGGAATAGTTATTTGCCCTCTTGGCAACGATTTAACAATTTTAGTCATAGATTCTTTCTGGCTTGCCAATTCACCGCCCCCTTTTCATATTTTCAATAATCCATATTTATTGTAATACGGAAATACTGATTGTCAAGTATTACGAATTGTTTTATAGGAAAATTAAACGAAATGGTATCGTTGTGTAATTAATGCTATCTTTAATAATTGTTTAGATTACTATTACTCCCCTATAATCTGCACAAACACTTCTCTTGAGCGGGGCCTGTTGTCATGGTCTATAATAACAATCTGCTGCCATGTCCCGAGAACAAGCCCTCCTCCTGACAGTGGTAGAGTAATTCCCGGTCCCATTAGCGTTGCCCGTATATGTGAAAATCCATTATCGTCTCCCCATGTCTGTGAGTGGCGTGTGCGCTTTGTGCTCGGAATAAGCTCTTCCAGCTGGTCGCGAACATCTTCTACAAGAGCAGGCTCATATTCAATTGTTGAAACAGAAGCAGTAGAGCCGACTACAGTAATATTTACCAGCCCGTCTTTTATACCGGACTTACTGATAACAGCCCTGACTTCATCCGTAATATCTCTGATATCCGAAAATCCTCTGGTAGATATAATTATTTTTTTGCCATATACCATAGTAATGTCCTTTCCACTTTAAATAAATTTACCTGTATCAATTCAAGAATAAAATCTTATTATATAATAACAGAAAGCGCAAAGTCATCCTGCTTGTCTGGTAAAGTTTCACCTTAAAAAAATTATTAATTCTTTTAAAGTGCTATTTTTTGTTGAAATAGTAACACGCTAATTATATAATGAATCGACCCGTCAAATATAGTTAACCAAAAAGCAATTAAAGAGAGGGGATAAATATGGGATACAGAGATGATATTAATAATCTTATATTAAAAAATGACCTTAAAGCTCTATTAAAGAAATCAGCAGAATTTCACGGACATATATGCAGTTTTTCTGCATACGGGGTAAAAGCTGGATGTTATGCGATAAGAGAGCTTGCGCAGACCAGTGAAGGTATGGAAGAAGTACTTGCTATAGTTGAAACCAACAATTGTTTTAGTGATGGAATACAGCTTGTTACTGGATGTACCTTTGGAAATAACGGCCTTATTTTTAAGGATATAGGGAAAACAGCAGTCACAGTTATAAACCGTAAAAACAGCCGTGCTATAAGGCTTTCATTAAAAGCCGGTTACCTGGATTCAAAAAAAGATAAATACCCTGAAGTCTCTGAGCTGTTTGAAAAAATAGTAACAAGAAGAAAGAAGGTAAGCAATAAAGAAAGACAGAAGTTTTTTTCACTCTCCGAGCAGATAGCTATAAGTGAAATGGATATTCCTGAAGAAGAAATTTTTGACATAAAAAAGATAAGTTTTGAGCCCCCCGGATATGCACCCATCCATGAATCTGTTATCTGCAGTATATGTGGAGAAAACATAATGGAGACCAGAGCCCGTATAAAAAATCAAAAACCTGTATGCATGAGCTGCGCCAATTACGGCTATTTTTATCTGGATGGTTATGGAATTAGCCACAGAGAGAAAGATTAAAGTCGCGAAAAGAAGAGTGGATGATTTGGAAAAAAGAGCAGAGAATTAGCTACAGAGAAAGGTTAAAGTCTCAAGAAAATATTTATAAAAAAGCTTAAGAACAACAGTTTTCTATTCCGTTTTATGCCCTGAGCAAAACAAAAAGAATGAGTATAAAAATAAAAAAATTAAAAATGAAAAAACTATGCTTTATCCTTCTCGCTTTACTGCCTGTTATTTCTTTTTCACTTTTATCCTGCCAGGAAGAGACTCCTGTGCAGGTACAGGTGCAGGATATCATAAAAATTGGTGATTCAACCGGAGACTGGGGCTTCCCCTCTCCCTATGGGATATATCCAAGAGGTCCCGGTTATATAAGGATGAGCCTTATATTTGATACCCTGGTGTGGAAAAATAAAGATGGTGATATTATCCCCATGCTGGCCGAAAGCTGGCATTACAGCGAAGATAAAAACAGTTTTACTTTTAATTTAAGAAAAGATGTCCTCTGGCATGATGGAGAACCATTTACTGCCCGGGATGTAGAATTTACCTTTGAGTATATCAAAAAACATCCCTGGGTATGGATGGATTCAGACCCGGTAGAATCCGTTAAGGCAATAAATGACTGGACTGTATCTATTAATCTTTCCGAAAAGTATGCTCCTTTTCTCAACAATATTGCAGGCACTCTCCCCATTCTTCCCCGCCATATATGGAAAAATATAGAAGAGCCACTATTATACACAGGAAGAGATGCCCTTATTGGTACAGGACCATTTATCCTAAAAGACTATAGCAGCCGGGAAGGCTCTTACCTGTATGAAGCTAATAAAAATTACTATGCAGGAGATGTTAATATAGAAAAAATTGCATTTATTAAAGTGTCAGACAAAGCTATGCCTGCAATGATTAAATCAGGTAACATCGATGCAGGTTCTATACCCCCGGATGTAGCTTCAGATTTAGAACAGAGTGGTTTTGAAATTGAACAGGAACCACCCACATGGGCAGCAAAACTTATCCTGAACCACAATACAAATGAACTTCTCAGCAATAAAACCTTCAGGCATGCTCTTGCTTATGCTATAAATCCTGACCAGATTGTAGAAATATCACAGAGAGGATTTGCAGTTAAAGGCAGCGCAGGTCTTCTCCCTCCTGCAAACAGTAAATGGTATAGCGAGAATATTCCCCGGTATGAGTACAATCCTAAAAAAGCAACAGAAATTTTAGAAGAGATGGGCTGGTTACAGGGTAGCGATGGCTACCTTTACAGAGATGGCAGCATATTAGTCCTTGAACTTGCAGTAAGCGGAAGTGATTTTGAAAGAGATGGAGAAGTTATAGAAGAAAACCTGGAGGATATTGGAATAAAAATTGAACTATTAAATTATGAGGCAAAAACTCTTGATAACAAAATAAAAAACTGGGACTTTGATATGGCAATAAACGGACATGGCGGGTTGGGCGGCGACCCTGAAATACTCAATAAAGTAATAACCGGCAAAGGCTTTAATAGTGTCCGTTATTATGAAAACGAAAAGCTTATTGAGCTTCTTAACCAGCAGATAAGAGAAATGGATACTGGAAAAAGAATGCAAATAGTTTACGAAATACAGAAGATATATGCAGAAGAGCTTCCCTCTATAACTCTGTATTACCCGCAGTGGTACTGGGCACATAATGAAAATGCTGATATTTTCTATACTGAGGGAGGAGTTGCTTCAGGAATACCAATTCCCATAAATAAAATTGCTTTTATAGATTTCTAATATGAAAAAAAGATGGATTAACTACATAATAGCCTTTTTTATTATCATAACCCTGAATTTTGTAATACCGAGGCTTCTTCCGGGAGACCCTCTGAGCGCAATATATGGAGATGAAGTGCTCCTTAATCTATCAGATGAAGCCACAGATTATATAAATAAGCTTTACGGACTTGATAAACCGGTTATTGCCCGGTATTTTATATATGTATTTTCTATTTTTAGAGGTAACTTTGGCTACTCAATTTATCATAAAAAGCCTGTCCTTGAAATTCTTATTTCACATCTTCCATATACTCTTATCCTTACCGGTCTGTCAATGTTACTTGCATCTATTTCAGGAGCAATTCTTGGCATAGAATCCGGCTGGCGCAGGGGCAAAAAAATAGATAGGTTTATACTCTCTTCAATTATTTTTATTTCAGGCTTTCCGGCTTTCTTCACGGGAGCAATCTTTTTGATAATCTTTGGCATAATTCTTGGTATTCTTCCTTTCCAGGGCGCAGTAGAGGCATATTCCGGTTTTTCTGGTTTTAACCTGGCCGTAGATTTCTTAAAACACCTTGTGCTCCCGCTCTTTAGCCTGGTAATTGTATATATTCCCACGGCCTATCTTCTTACCAGAAATTCTATGATATCCAGTCTTAAGGAACCTTATATACTTTTTGCCAGAGCAAAGGGACTTACTGATACCAGGATAAGATACAGACATGCAGGCAGAAATTCTCTTATTCCCTTAACCACTCAGATGGGCATTCACCTTGCTACAGGACTTATTACCGGAGCGCTTTTTATTGAGATTGTTTATTCTTACCCGGGTATGGGCACCCTTATATATAATTCTATACTAAACAGGGATTACCCTGTGCTTCAGGGAAGCCTCTTTATGGTAACGCTTCTGGTTCTTATCGTTAACTTTTTTATGGATATTTTCTATGTAAAGCTTGACCCGAGGATTGAATATGCATATTAGTGTTAAGAAAAACCTGAAGAAAGATAAAAGTGCTCTTGCAGGTCTTGTTATGCTTTCCCTGCTTGTGCTGATTGCCCTTGCCGCTCCCCTGTTTACAAAAGACCCACGGGCTTTCAGTAATCTGATACTGTCAAAACCTGACATCAACCATATTCTTGGAACCAATGACCTCGGCCAGGATATATTTTCAAGACTCTTTTATGGTCTGAGAACTTCCATATTTATATCTATTGCAGCCGGTGCTCTCTCTACATTCTTAAGCGTTATAATAGGGATATTCTCTGGCCTTACAGGAGGCATAATTGACCAGATAATCATGAGAATTATTGATGCTATGCTCGTAATCCCTTCAATTATAATACTTATACTTATATCTGCTTTTATAAAACCAGACCTTATAGGACTTATAATACTTATATCCATTTTCCACTGGCAGGGCGGAGCAAGGATTATAAGGGGGCAGACTCTATCTCTTAAACAAAAAGGGCATATATATTCTGCAACAACATTCGGTGCAAAAAAAGCATATATACTTGCCAGGCATATAATACCCGATCTTGGCAATATAATTACGGCTTCATTTTTGCATAATGCCCGCTCAGCGGTATTCCTGGAAGCCGGCATTGCTTTTATAGGGATATCAGCTGCTGATACCATTAGCCTGGGAACTATGATGAACAGAGCTTTAGAATTTTATTATCTACCGGTCTGGGCATGGTGGCTTCTTCCTGCCGGTATAATGTTATCTCTTATTTTAATTTCACTTACTCTTTTAAATAACTTAATAGAAAAAATAATAGACCCGAGGTTACACGATGCTTGAGGTAAAAAATTTAAATGTCTCATTTAACGGTAAAAAAATACTTAAAAGCTTAAACTTTAAATTAAAGGCCGGAGATATTACAGCAGTCGTAGGAGAATCAGGCACCGGAAAAACAACCCTTGCCATGAGTATTATGGGTCTTATCAGTGAGCAATTTTCAAATGCAAAAGTATCAGGAAATATATTTTTTAATGGAATTGATATATGCACAGCAGACCGTAACCAGCTGCAGCAGTTAAGGTGGAAAAGAATTTCTATGGTTTTTCAGAATGTTGACAACATATTAAACCCCACACTGAGTATAAATTCTCAAATAAGTGAAATTATGCCCGGAAAAAACAATGATTTAAAAATTAAAAACACACTTGCCAGAGTTGGTTTTCCTCCGGAACGTGCCGTAGCCTATCCCCATCAGCTCAGCATGGGAGAAAAGCAAAAGGTGCTTCTTGCCATGGCATATATTCTTGAGCCGGAACTGGTAATACTTGATGAGCCAACTTCATCACTTGATCACCATACAAGAAATAATTTAATTGATATAATAAAAAAAATGAGCTCTGGTAGAGCTGTACTTATTCTTACTCATGACCTGGACACTGTGAGGAAATTGACCAAAAAGACTATAATGCTTTATGGTGGAAGTATTATTGAAGCCGGGGACACAGAAGCTATATTTTCAAATCCACGCCATCCTTACACAAGGGGTCTTCTAAGGTCCTTCCCTTCCACAGACAGGACAAAAGACCTTCAGGGTATAAGGGGGAAACCAGAATTTGTTGAAGAAGGCTGTCCCTTCCATCCGAGATGCACCCAGTCTATTAATATTTGCAGAATCCAGAAACCGCCTCTTGATGAATATGAAGACAGGATGCTCTCCTGCCACCGTGGAGGAATTATTCCACTGCTTGAGGTTAAAGATGTAAGCAAAAGCTATAATGGCCTGGATGTTCTAAAGTCAGTAAGTTTAAATATTTATGAAGGTGAAACTGTAACCCTTCTTGGTAGAAGCGGTTCTGGAAAGACTACTCTTGCAAAAATAATTATGGGTCTTTTAAAAGCCGACAGTGGGGAAATATATCTTGATACCAGACAGGTAAATAAGTGGGATTTCAACTTTTACAGCAGAGTTCAGATGATTTTTCAGGAAGTAGCTTCAGCCATATCACATCGCCTGAATGTATTTGAAGCAGTCACAGAGCCCCTGGTGATTCAGAAAATAACAGAGCGCAAAATTTTAGAGGAGGAAGCAAAAAAAGTTCTTTCAGAAGTGCAGCTTCCTGCAGACCACGATTTTTTAAGGTTATATCCCCATCACCTGAGTGGCGGTGAGCTGCAGAGAATTGTTATAGCAAGAGCCCTTATTTTATCTCCCGGACTCCTGATTGCCGATGAGCCTACATCAAGTCTTGACGCAAGCATACAGGCTAAAATCTTAAAGCTTCTTAATAACATTCAGGAAGAAAGAGGGCTGGGAATGCTTTTTATAACACATGACCTCGGAGTAGCAAGAAAAGTAAGTGATAAGATTTTAAAGCTTGATAATGGTATTATTACAGAAGAAAGGATTAAATAATATGGAAAAATGTTAGTGGTAAAACTTCTAAAAAGTAGAAGGCAATACACTAAGAGTAAAAATGTTGATATGTTGGATGGCACACTTATTATTATCTGGCTGGCAACTTCCTCTTGTATCTAGTAAAAAATGTTGATATGCTGGATGGCACACCGGTAATAGATATAAAACCATATATTCATATCTTGAAGGTTCACATAAAAGTGATTGAGAAAGTAATTGAAGTCTTACCCTGAATTTTTATTTCCTGAATCTTTATTCTCCCCGGTATTTTCTCCAGTATTTTCCCCGGTATTTTCCCCGACATTCATAAGCCCGTATATAATGCTATCTTCCAGAGCCTCCCAGCTTGCTTCGATTATGTTTTCTGAAACTCCTATAGTACCCCAGCTCTTTACGCCATCCGATGATTCTATAAGAACTCTTACCACAGCTGCTGTCCCTTTTTTCTCATCGAGCACCCTTACCTTAAAGTCGGTAAGTGTTATTTTTGAAAGCACAGGATAACGGCTCAGGATTGCCTTTCTTAAAGCTTTATCGAGAGCATTAACAGGACCATTTCCCTCTGCAGTTTCAATTATCCTGTCCCCATTTATCTGCACCTTCACTGTAGCTTCAGAAAGCATACGACCATCTTCTTTTTTCTCATCCAGTACTCTAAAACTTTCCAGTTTAAAAAATTTCTTCTTAGTCCCTGTAACTTCTCTGACCAGTAGTTCGAAACTCCCATCAGCTGCCTCAAACTGATAGCCCTTATGTTCCAGATTCTGAACTCTGTTTAATATTTCACTTACCTTTTCTAAATCATCTTCAAGATTAATTCCAAATTCCTTTGCTCTCAGAATTACTGATTTCTTTCCCGAAAGCTCGGATATCAATATCTGCCTTGTATTGCCAACAGCCTCGGGAGGGACATGCTCAAACGCTGTTGATAACTTACTCACTCCGCTAACATGCATACCACCTTTATGCGTAAACGCATTCCGTCCAACAAAAGGCTGACCCGGATTTGCAATCTGATTTGCAGTTTCACTAACAAATCTGGAAAGACTGGTAATATGCTGGAGGTTACCTTCCTTAAGGCATTTTTTATTTAATTTCAATTCAAGATTTGGAATTACCTGGCAGAGGTCTGCGTTTCCACACCTTTCCCCATAACCATTTATAGTTCCATGCACCATTTTTATTCCCCTGGTCACTGCTATTATACTATTGGCGACAGCACAACCACTGTCATTATGGAAATGCACACCAATCGTAGCCCTGATTTTTTTGTTTACCCTGTCTAATATTTCAATGACATTGTGAGGAAGCATTCCGCCATTTGTATCACAAAGACACAGATAATCTGCACCTGCCTCCAGAGCTACTTTTAATGTCTCGATCGCATAGTCAGGGTTTTCGTAAAAACCATCAAAAAAATGTTCCGCATCAAACATGACTTCTGGAAAATATTTTTTTAAATATTTTATGGAGGTGGCAATCATATCAAGATTATTCTCCAGAGTTGTCTCAATTACTTTTAAGACCTGAAGCTCCGAAGATTTGCCTACAATGCACACTGCATCAGCTCCGGATTCAATCAGTTGCTTAATATTACTATCATCCTCTACTTTAACGTTTTTATACCTTGTCATCCCAAACGCAACTATTTTTGAATACTCAAATTTTTTTCCTTTTAACTTTTCAAATACTTCCATCTCTTTAGGATTGGATGCAGGAAACCCGACTTCAATATAGTCAATGCCGATATCATCAAATTTTTCAGCAAGCCTGATTTTGTCATCGACCGAAAATGATATATCGGCTTTCTGGGCTCCATCTCTTAAAGTTGTATCAAGTATGTATATTTTATCTTTTAAATCTTTATTCATTTCTTTCGCATTCTATTCAAATTACGCTTTATTACAAATAGTATTTTAGATTATATTTTTATTATCCTTATACCTTTATCCATTTATAAAAATTCATTTATTTAAAAACCATTCATTTTTATTTAATTTATTTTTTAATCTTCCGGTACTTTTGTTTTTACTTTTATATTATCCCTTGTAAAATTTACATAACCACCGCTTTTTATTATATCCTGAATAAAATCAGGAAATGGCTGTATTTTAAATGTCTTATTTTTTGTAATATCTTTTATAGTACCGGCTGACAGGTCGACTTCCAGCTCATCTCCATCATCTATTGATTTAGGTGCCTCACTACCTGCTGTTATGACCGGAAGCCCTATATTTATTGCATTTCTAAAAAATATACGGGCAAATGATTCTGCTATTACCGCCTTAACGCCACTTGCTTTTATTGCAAGTGGAGCATGTTCTCTGGAAGAGCCACACCCAAAATTACTTCCGGCTACTATTATTTTTCTTTCTTTTATTTTTTCTCCAAAATCACTATCCAGGTCTTCAAAACAATGCAGGGCAAGTTCATTTTCATCTGTAGTATTAAGATATCTTGCCGGTATTATCACATCTGTATTAACATTATCACCATACTTTATTACTTTTTCTTTTATTATCATTAAATAACCTCCTCCGGTGTGGCTATTCTCCCTGCTATTGCAGATGCTGCCGCTACTGCGGGACCGCTTAAATAAACTTCACTTCCGGGATGCCCCATTCTGCCAACAAAATTCCTGTTTGTTGTCGACACTGCTCTTTCTCCTTCTGCAAGTACTCCCATATGCCCGCCAAGACAGGGCCCACATGTTGGAGTACTTACAACACAACCTGAATTTATAAAAGTTTCGATATAACCTTCTTTTAGAGCTTCAAGGTATATATTCTGGGTAGCAGGAATTATTATAGTTCTCAAATTTTCACTAATTTTTTTCCCATTTAATATTTCTGCTGCAATTCTGAGGTCCTCAATCCTGCCATTGGTGCATGAGCCAATTACAACCTGGTCTATTTTTATACTGGAAAGATCAGCTGCATTTCTTGCATTTGAAGGCAGATGTGGTGTTGCTACCTGAAGCTCAATATCATCGCAGTTTATATCATAAACTTTTTCATATTCTGCATCGGGGTCGCTATGGAATATTTTGTAATCTCTATGTGACCTTCCCTCAAGAAATTCTTCTGTCTTTTCGTCAACTTCGAATATTCCGAATTTTCCTCCTGCTTCTATTGCCATATTGGACATTGTAAATCTTGAATCCATTGAAAGTTTACTTATGGCAGGACCACTGAATTCCATCGATTTGTAAAGCGCTCCATCCACACCTATAAGGCCAATCGTATACAGAATCAGGTCCTTACCTGTTATCCACTCTTTTAAGTTTCCACTATATACAAACTTTATCGTGTATGGCACCATAAACCAGACTTTTCCAGTAGACATTGCAACAGCTACATCTGTGCTCCCCACTCCGGTAGACGCAGCCCCGAGTGCACCGTAAGTACATGTATGGGAATCAGCGCCAACTATAAGATCTCCGGGCACAACAAGGCCCTGCTCGGGAAGCAGCGCATGCTCTATCCCCATTTTTCCAACTTCAAAATAATTTTTAATATTCTGATTTCGCGCAAATTCCCTTACAAACTTACACTGTGAGGCAGATTTTATGTCTTTATTAGGGGTAAAATGATCTGGCACCACAACAACTTTATTAATATCAAATACTCTACCCACACCAATTTTATTGAATTCTTCAATAGCCAGAGGAAGAGTAATATCGTT
>JAQVEM010000195.1 GCA_028697935.1 Actinomycetota bacterium | reverse complement strand
CCTTTCATGATAGTGAAGATACAAAGCTAACATTTATTGAAGAAGCTAAAGATAAAGATTTTAAGGATATTGATGTAATTTTTCTATGTCTACCCCCGTATAAATCAATGGAATATTTGAAAGGGATGTCTGATGAATATGATTTTAAAATTATAGATGTAGGCTCTGATTTCAGGCTAAAAAATCCGGAAGATTATAAATACTGGTATGGTACCGAGCATATTATGAAAGAGAGACTTTCTGAATTTGTTTACGGTCTCCCTGAAATATATAAAGAGGATATTAAAAAAAGTAATTGTGTGGCCAATCCAGGGTGTTATCCCACATCTATATTACTGGGGCTTGCTCCTGTGATTAAAGGTGGAATTGATATCAGGGATATATGTATCGATTCTAAATCAGGTGTAACAGGCGCCGGTAGAAAGTTAACTGAACAGTATCTTTTTACCGGTATCGAGAATAATCTTTATGCATACTCGGCATCAGGCCACAGGCATATTGGAGAAATAGAGCAGGGGATTGAAAATATTACAGGGAAAAAATTTAAAATAGATTTTACACCCCATCTTGTTCCACTGGAAAGGGGAATATTTACATCAATATACTGTAAAACCGGTGCAATAGGGGAAAAAACAAGTGACATAGAGGAAAAGATATATACTTCTTTTGAGAATTTCTGCAGCGGCCTTCCATTTGTAAAATTTGTGGGTAATGAAATACCATACCTTAAGAATGTAATAGGCACTAATATGTGTATGCTTGGTTATAAATTTGAAGAGAGGACCGGTACAATTAAGATTTTTTCGGTAATAGATAATCTTCTAAAAGGAGCTTCCGGTCAGGCAGTGCAGAATATGAATATAATGATGAGTTTTGATGAAAAAGAAGGATTAAATTTTAATGGATTGTTTTCTTAAAAATGAAAGGAATGGACTTATAAATGGCGACAAAGCAAAGCAAGAACGGTGAAAATATTAATAACTTTACTATTATAAAAGATGGAACAATAACATCTGTTCCTGGATTTTATGCCGCCGCATGTCACTGCGGTATAAAAAGCTCAAAAAAACCTGATATTTGCATAATATATACTCCTGAAGACAGTATCTGCAGTGGTGTTTATACAAAAAATAAATTCTGTGCAGCTCCTGTTCAGGTTACAAAGGAGACGCTAAAAAAATCTAAGAGCATAAAGGCAATAGTTGTAAACAGTGGAGTTGCTAATGCATGTACTGGTAAAACCGGATATGGAAATGCAAAAAAGACAATTGATATTGCGGCAAAATATTTAAAAACTGATTGCGGGAGCATAATTGTGTCATCAACCGGGGTAATAGGGAAACAACTTCCAATGGATAAAATTGAGTATGGAATAAAAGAGTGTTCTTCTAAATTAAGTAGTAACGGAGGACATGATGCTGCAAAAGCCATACTCACAACAGACTTACAAACCAAAGAGATAGCTGTTAGTTTTAATGCCAGTGATGACGAGGATATAATAATAGGTGGTATTGCAAAAGGCTCGGGTATGATAGAACCTGATATGGCAACACTTCTGGTGTTTATAACAACAAATATTGGAATTTCAAAGAGCCTGCTTGATGAGATACTGCATGAGGAGACCGATAAGAGCTTTAATAGTATAACTATTGATGGCTGCCAGAGCACGAATGATATGGTTGTTGTGATGGCGAATGCCCGGAGCAGTGTATTTTTAAAGGATAAAAATAGTAAATATTATGATGATTTTAAAAATGCCTTTTCATATGTAATGAAATACCTTGCAAAGAAAATAGTCATGGATGGTGAAGGTGCAACAAAATTAATAAAAATAAAAGTGATTAATGCTAAAGACATAGCAGATGCCAGAACGCTTGCTTTTAAAGTTGCTAACTCAAATCTCTTTAAGTGTGCAATGTTTGGACAGGACCTCAACTGGGGGAGGATAAATGCAGCACTGGGTTCGGCAGCCGGCTGTGATTTTGATTCTGATAAAGTTAAAATATATTTTGATGATATTTTAATTGTAGAAAATGGTATGGGAGTGGAATTTGATAAAGTAGAAGTTAAAAATTTGATGAAAGAGAGAGAACTGAATTTTACCATTGATTTAAATTATGGTGATAAGAGCTTTGAAGTTTTAACTGCAGATCTTTCATTTGATTATATAAAAATAAATGCACTTTATCGCACATAAAAAATATTTAAAAAATAAAGATATACGAAATAAAAACAAACATAAGTTGTAGCTTTGCAAAAAATACTGTATGGAAGAAACTTAAAAGAAAATAAAGATAATTTAAAGAAGGTAATAAGATGATATATAAAAAAAATTATGACATAAAAACCGATGAGGCTTACAGTAATAAGATTGAAGTTCTACTTGAATCTCTGCCATATATAAAGGAGTATTTTGACAAAACTGTTGTTGTGAAGATAGGTGGAAGTATGATGGAGAACGAAAGTGTATTAGAAAGTGTACTCAATGATCTTATCTTAATGAAGTATGTTGGCATAAAAGTAGTACTTGTTCACGGTGGAGGCAGGCAGATTAATGAGATAGCACTTAAAAAAGGAATAAAACCTGAATTTGTTGATGGGCTGAGGGTAACCAGTAGCGACATGATTGAAATAGTGAAAATGGTGCTTATAGGAAATATAAATACCAGAATAGTATCTTTTCTTAATAAACATGGGAGCATAGCCGTTGGAATATCTGGAAATGATGGTTGCTTTATAGAATGCAGCAAAAGAAAATATA
>JAQVEM010000033.1 GCA_028697935.1 Actinomycetota bacterium | reverse complement strand
GAAAATGGTGGTATATTTCTTCATACAAATCCATGGGTAGTAATTGCAGAGACCATAATGGGAAACGGGGACCGTGCGTATGAATATTATAATCAGATAAATCCGGCTGCTAAAAATGATATTATAGATGAATACGAGTGCGAACCTTATGTTTATGCTCAGAACATACTGAGTGATGAACACCCTCAATTTGGTCTCGGGAGAAATAGCTGGCTTACAGGAGCAGCATCATGGATGTACCAGGCAGGAATAAAATTTATTCTGGGTATAAGACCGGGTTATCAAGGTCTTGAAATTAATCCCTGTATCCCAAAAAAATGGAATAGTTACAGGGTCATCCGCAGATTTAGGAATTCAACATATAATATAGAAGTAAAAAACCCCGATGATGTTAATAGAGGGATATTGAAAATCATGGTAGATGGCAGGGAAATAACTGGTAATATAATCCCTATTTTTAATGATAGTAAAACTCACCTGGTAGAGGTATTGCTGGGCTAAAACTGGCTGGAATTACTCTATTTACTTTTATTGTATTGATTTAAATATTATGTTATTGCTATATTAATTTAATATACACTATAATACACAACACTGCATTATTACTGCATTACTCAGAAAAGACCATACAGTATAATATATGATGATTTATAACCTGGGTATGGTGACATGGTTACGGTCAAAACAATTAAAATTTAAAAATTATTAGCAATTTTATACAATTACGTTCATTTTATTAATTGAAGTGACATTATAATTGTGGTAAAGTTTAAACTCAAAAATAAATTGAAAAGTACATAAATAGGAAATAATAATGCCAGAAGAATCTATTGCAGCCTATATTAATAACATTATAGCTTTATTAATTTTTATAATTGTTTTAGCATTTATATTCGGTCTTATATATCTTCTATCGGGGCTTTTAAGACGTAAAGCCGGTTATGATTCTAAAAATATAGAAATAAGGGAAGAAATTTTCAGGATAGAAGAACGTAATATAATACCAGATTACAGAGAGGACCCCAACCAGCGAAAGAATATTTTTATTCTCGGAATAATATTCACAATAATAGTTTTATTTACGTTACTTATTTTCTGTGTTTATAATTTTAGCATCAATCCTTCAATAAGCTTAAACTTATTTTTAATTATTGGAATAATAGTTGGTCTAATATTTATTACAATATATATCATCAGGTCAAAAATTATCAGTTAGGAGATAAAAGGGTGTCTGCTATTTTTAAAAGTAATTTAAACCTGCTGGTTACAGGATATGGCTGCTGCAAACAGGATATATTTGCGGTGCAGGGTGCTTTATATGATATCCAGAGATTTTGTATAAATTTTGTTAATACGCCGGAGGATGCTGATTTACTGGTTGTTCAGGGATTTTATAATAAAGAAGGTATAATAAGAGTTTTGAATATTTATGAAAGAATGAGTAACCCGAGAGGTGTAATCGCAGTTGGTACCTGTGTTTTAAATAAGAATCTATTCAGTAAGAATAGTAAATTGCTTGCCTGGCTTAGAAGTACTGTAAAAATATATATGTATGTCCCGGGGTGCCCACCGAGGCCAGAAGCATTTATATATGCAGTTTTGAGGATTATGAACGAAAGTTAAAGACAGTATAATGTGGAATGAGTATTAGAAAAAAGGATTATAAGTATAATAATAAACTATTAAAAGAGCAAGTAATAAAAAAACAGTAAAAATTGATATTTGAGTTTAAGGATTTTATTTTATGAATGATATAAACAATAAAACATACCCTCTACCTGGTATGGTATTCAGAGAAGAGTTAAAGAGTGATCTGGAATTCATCCTCAAAGATAAAGTAGACCGCATTACCAGTACGGGCTTTGATTTGTTAATAGAGCTCCCTCCGGAAAATCTTTATGTCGTTGTGAAAGAATTGAAAGAAAACCCCCGGCTAAGGGCAAATATTTTTGGGGGTATGAACACATGTAAAAGCAATAAAAGAAATTTTTTACTGGTAAATCTCAGGTCAGCTTATAATGACCTGTCTGTACTGTTAAAAATGAAGATGCAAAGTGATGACATAGAAACCAGCTATATTGAGACCGCAGATATTCTGGGGGAATTCTATAAAGCGGCAGCATTTTATAAAGGAGTCAGCAGGATAGCCGGGTGTGATTTTAATATCGAAATTCCACCTGGAATTCTCGATGGTCTGGATTGTTTTGATATTGATATTTATGCTGACGAAGATAAAGTTAAAGAAGCATGGATTGATACATGTGTGAGTAAAGTTTTAGATTATGAATTTTATAGGGATATGAAAATTTATAATCTTATAGCCATTATAAGTAGATTTGATTGGAAAGCCGGTATATTTCCAGAACTCTGCCTCTGCAGTGCTATAGAAGAACTACTCAAGTTGAAACTGACCAGGAGGGCCCAGTATATCAGGATGCTCCTCTGTGAATTATTTAGAATATCAAATCATTTGTATTTTATTCTAAATATCTGCAATATTCTTCAATATGATATAGGTTACAGCATGTGTCACCTGGAGAGAGAAAGAATACTCGGGCTTATAGAAACAATTACCGGTTCCAGAGTTGTCCCAAATTTTATACGAATAGGAGGGGTTAAGAGAAACATAGAGGAGGAAACTCTATCTGATATCAGAAAAAACCTGCCGCTTTTATTTGAAAATATAAGAAGGATTGAAAAAATTATGATGGACGACTTTCTGATAATTGAGAGGTTAGAAAATATTGGAATAATTTCTAAAAATATTGCACTGGAATATGGTGTAACCGGTCCAAACCTGAGAGCATCTGGTGTAAGAAATGATCTAAGAAAAGATAATGATTTTATTTCTTACAGGGACCTGTCATTTACAACCCCGGTAGGAAGAGAAGGGGATTGTCTCGAGAGGGTAATTATTAGATTTCGTGAAATTTTCCAATCTTTGAAGCTGGTAAATCAAATTATCAATAACTTTCCAGAAGGAGATTATATAAAAAAAATAAATTTACCCCATCTGGAGTTCCAGCCAGGAGTAATTTCACAGGATATTGAGTGTCCCCATGGTATTTTTAAAATTTATATGGAAGTTGGAGAAAGGAATATAGATTCCCTGGTTATAAAAGGTCCTTCTGTGAATAGTCTTATTATGGGGGAAGAAATAATTAAAGGAGAAAGTTTAGAAGATATTGATCTGATTTTAATGAGTCTTGATATAAGCCCGGGGGAAATAATGAGCGCACAATATAAAACGGAGTATTAACTGGCCATGCTGAATATATTAAAAAAGATTTTTCTTATTTTGCTACTATCAGGATTAAATTTATATATATGTGAATATTTTAGCAATAAGCTTACCTCACGTATGGAGCTGAGGAGGGGTTACAGGATAAATAAGGAAGTAAGTATAGGATTTCCCATGATCAGGTTTTTAAAAATTTTATCCAATGATAGAAAAATAAGCATATGGACAGTTTTTATCTTTCTGCTTTCTTTTCTTATATGGAGCGCAGTTCCTTTATCATCAAATCTGGTGCTGGTTGAAAATGATTATAGTCTAATAATTTCAATTTCTTTTTATTTATTTCTTATAGTTGCATTAATTTTTAATCTATCAGAGTCTTCATATAGAAAAATCTTTAGCGAAAATACAAAGAAATTATTAATATTGATTACTTTTGTAATACCGGTGCTACTGAGTGTTATAAGTATTGTCCTTATTAATAAGACAACAAGTTTAAAAGAAATTGTTAACTCTCAATACAGATACTGGAATATAATAATGCAGCCTCTTGGTTTTTTAACATTTTTTGCTTCAACATCGCTTCAATTCAGGCTTCTTGGTGTAAGCAGAAAAGGTTACCTATCAGAAGGAACAGGTATAGGTAGAGAAGGGAAAGGCCTGGATAAAGTAATTGAAAAAATTTCTGTTTATATGATTATTTTTTTCCTGATTATAATAATGGCCCTGATTTATCTCGGGGGCTGGCAAAACATGTATATAATAAGGGGCGAAATAATGCTTGCCTTAAAATTTTATTTGATGTTTTTCATATTATTATTAGTGGACAGAATTATCATTAGAATTGATAATTATAAAATGCTTATAAAAATTAACTTTAGGATTTTAATTCCTGTTTCACTTGTCAATTTTATAGTTACCTTTAGCTTTTTTATATTAAGAGATATTTATAATTTTATTTAATAGTATTTGATTTTTATTATTTTTATTGATTATTTATAAAGATGTTAAGATTTATAAAAAATTTTTTTATAATCTTTGGGAATCTTTTTAGAAAACCAAGAACAGTTGTTTACCCTAAAGAAAGAATAATAATCCCTGAGGGTAGCAGAGGGGTCGTACATTTAAAGTTAGATCCCGATTCGCTTGATATTATTTGTAATGGGTGCGGTAGATGCAGTGAAATTTGTCCGGTCGATTGCATAGAGATTAATAAGGTAGCAGGAGAAAATAACAGAATAGTTCTTGAAGAATTTATTATTGACCTTAATAAATGTATTTTTTGTGGGAACTGTGTTGATTTTTGTGAAATCAAAGCAATAGAAATGTCTTATCGATATCAACTGGCAGAAGATAGAAGGAAAAATTTAAGATTGAGTAAAAGCGAATTAATAAAACCGTCAGGTGTGACGGGGGATTTCTGGTAAAAGAATTATGTCATTTGGAAGTCAATTAATAATAACAATAATAAATTATATAAGTGTTGTGGGATTACTTATATGTGGTTTGCTCTCCTTTTTTACAATAAGTAAGAGAAAGAAGTTAATGCTTGTATTCTTTTCATTTTTGTCCGGTGGGCTTTTTTATTTTGGGTATTACTCGAGTATTATATTTTTTTTAGTCGGGATTATAATTTTATTCTTTTTTGTGCTGTTATACCTGCTTGTTTTCCGGGGGGAGTTTTTTGGGAATAATAAACAGGCTGGCTTAGTTGAAGAACCAAAAAGTTCCAGGAAGAAGGAAATTATAATAATAGTTTCGATGTTTGTACTTTGTCTGGTTATCGGATATTTTGTGTATGGCTATTTGTATAGTTATTCATCAGATTTAACCGGTCATTTAAGTGAAGCAGCAACCGGTGAGGGTATTTTTATTCCAGCACTGAGTGATATAAGCAAACAAATTTCTAATGATTATGGAATGGTAATATTAATTCTGCTTGCTTCATTATTTGTATCATCTCTGTGGTTTATGATTATTAAGATGGAGAAAAAATGAGTTTACAGATAATTATTTATATTAATATTATATTTTTTTTAATTGGAATTTTTGGAATATTTTACAATAGGGAGCTTTTATCAATAATTATCTCATTTCATTTTATAATGGTTTCTGCAATTTTAAATTTTTTAAATTTTTCAATGTTTTTATACCAGCAGTTGTTATGGGATAAAATCTTTATAATTACAGGAACTATTGTTATTTATTTAATAATGTTTTGCCTGGTTTACTATATTTATCTGGTTAGAGATCCACTTGATGAAGAGAAATTTTATAAAGACCTCAGGATGTTCAGGATCACGGTAAGTGACTGGTGGGGTGAGGATAAGGATAATTTTTAATCATGAACTTTTTATTAAATATTGGTGAAAAATTAAACCCATTTCAAAGCATAATTGTTCTGTTTATAGTAATTTTTATTTTAGCTTTTTTTGTAATGTCCAGGAGTAAAACTATAAGAAAGTATCTTATGGCACTGGTTCTGGTTTTTTTTATTTTAGCTTTTTTTATAAATATTAATATTTATATTTCAGAGGGGGATATTTCTAATTACCTTATTTCCTTCGGGGTAATTCAGGTGATAGAGTCCTGCATTATGATATTTAGTGCAGCAAATTTATTAATATTTATTTATCTGTATCATAAGGATAATGAAAATTTTATTAGAATACTTATTCTATTAACATTTTCAGTTATCTGTTGTTTATTTATAATTATAAGCAGAAATTTCCTTTTAATCTTCACAAGTTTTTCTTTATTTATATTATCAATATTCCAGCTGGTATCCGTCCTTAATTTAAAAGTTTATAAGATAAGTCCGTATATTATTGAATATTTTTTGAGGGCAGCACTGACTGTTATTTTATTTTTATCTGGCTTTTCATTATTTTTTGGTGCCACTAGTTCTAAAGATTTCAGTCAAATTTTAAAGCTGGAATATATTGAAAATCCTTTAATTGTTATGGGGCTGATTGTTTTTGGATTTGCGCTTTATCAGCATCTTTTCCTGTTTCCATTTCAGGGACCATATATAAAACTGATGAAAAGAAGTGATTCTGTAGCCGGAGCAGTTATATGGTTTTTGTATTTTCCTGCAGGAATTCTTGTTCTTTTAAAGATGAATGTTCTTTATAACTATTTTTTAGAAAAAAATAATGTTTTCCTGTCAGCAATTTTTATAGTGGCAACCTTTATCTGTCTGATTGCAGGAAATACCGGTGCAATTAAGACGAAAAGTATAAGAAGAATAATGTCATTTCTTTTTCTATCTTTTACCGGTCTTTTCTTACTCAATATTTCAATGTCTTCAACAGGAATTATATCAATAGTTTCAATGAACTGGTTTAATTTTATGGATATTTTTCTAATAATGGTCAGTTTTATGCCCCTGTATATAGTTTTTAGCAATATTGGTAAAAAAACAACAACGGATCATATAGACAGTATTAGAGGGCTCGGAAGGAGGAATAAGTATATAGGTGTTAATTTAGTAATAATATTTCTGTCATGGTCAGGAATTATTTATTATGTAAAACCTTTTTTAAAGTATTTTAACATAAAAGATTTTTTAAATATGGGAGCACTAAATCTTGTAATACTCATAATAGTGCTGGCAGCTCTTGTATTTTTCTTTTTGAATATTTTTAGAATTATTTTTCGGATTTTTGAAAGGCCTGCAGTGGAAACAGCGCAAAAAATTGTATTTTCCAGGTTTTTATATGTTTACATTACTTTTTATTCTTTTGTTATAATAATTGCAGCCGTATTATGCTTTCTTAGAATAATAAATATTGATATACCTTTTTTGAATTTTGAAATAACAGAGTTTAATTTTTAAAATATCTTCATTTTAACTTCTTGTAATCTTGGAAGACTTAGAAAAAAATAAAAAAAGATTTAATATTAAACACCTGTTAATTATTATATTAATTCTTCTTATAATAATAGCAGTGATTATGAGTGTGAAAGAAATTTCATTTAAGAAAGAGTATAAACCTCCAACAGCACTTGCAGATAAACTTCCGAGATACAGATTAATTAATATGGATAATACTGGTATTACTGCAGATAAAGATAATGACGGAATAAACGACCAGAAAGATATTCTACTTGGTGCTCTAAAACAGCTCGAGAAACCTGCAAGAAATATATTTCTGGATGAAAATGAAGTAAATTACTACCCCGGAGGGGACCCACCGGAAGATCTGGCTATTAGCACTGATATTATAGCGAGAGCTTTTATGGAGGCAGGTTTTGATTTAAGAGAACTGGTATACGAAGATATAAAGGAAAACTTTAACGAGTATCCATTAAAAAAAATCTGGGGTCAGACTGTATGTGACCCGGATATTGATTATAGAAGAATCCAGAATCTTGAAGTTTTTTTTAAAAGGAACGCAAAGCAAATGGATGTAATATTTAATGTTTCAGACAGTAGTCTGGAACAATGGCTCCCCGGTGATATTGTTTTCTTTGATATGGACCGGGATGGATATACTGATAATGTTGGTATTATTTCAGATAGCACAACAAGAGACGGAATCCCAAAAGTTATTTACAATTATATTGACCCCGGCTATACAGTTGAGAAGAATATTCTAAAAGATAATATTATAACGGGGCATTATAGATTTAGTGATTGACAATTGATAAGAAATAATAAATATGATTAATTTATCGCACGATATAATTATTTTGCCAGTGTGAGATTAATTTATGATTTCAATTTATACCCGCTGAAATACTGACAGTAATAATAAAACTTAAGAGATTATCCGGTTTTGTGTTTTATAAATTATTTTCTAAAAGTATGTCAAATTAATTAGTTCTATAAAAATAAAGGCAAATATATTAAAATATTACTTTAATATGACTTTGTATTATAAATCTATTGGTCAATGTATTTAATTTTTATATTTACTTTGTAAAAAACAGGAATAATGAAAATTAAATTACAATAATTTTGTAACAATATTAAAGTAAATGTTAAAAGAGTTAAAAATTAATCTTTTAAGAAGAGCCAGGAGTGTAACAATTATAATTGTCACACTTTTAATACTAATTTCTTCTCCTATTATACTGCCCGGGGAGTTACATGCGATCACGTTGAGAGAACTGGGTAATTCAATTGCTCAGCTGAGCAAGGAGGAGGAAAATTTACTGGAGGAAATACTTATTTCTGAAGTCGAAGTTGAAAATAAAAGAAATAAACTCAATTCATTAAATGAACAGATTGGAATTCTTGAAAAAGAGCTTGAAGAACTTAATAAAACTAAAGATGAGTTAAACAGGAGTATTGAAAGTAAGAAGGAGGCTCTTAAAGAAAAAATTATTTTTTCATACAAATATGCTAATGATGATATTGCCAGACTTATAATTACAGCTGGAGACCTTAATGAATTTATAAATAATATTTATATTTTTAAAAACATTATGGAAAGCCAGGCTGATCTAATAGAGCAGTTACGTTTTGAAAAAGAAGAATATGATAGGATTTCTCGTAAATCAGAGGAGAAAAAGAAAGAAATTGAAAATACGAGAGATGCAATTAAGGAAGAAGAACAGCAGCTGCTAAAGAGCATAGAGGAAAATAAAGTTTTACTTGAGAGGGTAAAAAAAGAAAAAGGAGAGATCCAGAATCTCTTGAGTGAAATAAAGAAAAGAATAGCAATGGTTCAGCCTCCAGGTCTTACCCTGGTCGGTGAATGGGATATGGTTGCAACTGCATACTATGCCCATGGAAAAGGAGGAAATGACATAAATGGAAATGGGATTACGGCGATAGGGTTAAGAGCAAGAAAAGGTATAGTTGCTGTTGATCCCAGAGTTATACCACTGGGTACCAGGCTTTATATACCAGGTTACGGTGAAGCGCTGGCTGCTGACACAGGTGGCTGGATAAAGAACAATAGAATTGACCTCTGCTTTGAAACTATGGAGGATTGCTATAGATACGGTAGAAGAAAGATCAAAGTATATCTGGTTGAAGATTAGAAGTAAAAAGTTCGTGCAGTCAGACCATTTTTAAGAATTTTGATAGGGATTCAAAATTATTTAAAAAAGTTTCTTCATCTGGAGTATTTTTAAGGATAACATCGAAAGGGTCGTAAAAAGGAACCAGTTTAAAAGATGGATTTTCAAATACCTTCATATGTATTTTTTCAATATTCCTGTATTTCTTTTCCACTGAAAAGAATTTCTCCAGAATAATGTTAGAAGCATTAAGCCCCATTGAAACAATAATGTGTGGTGTAATTATTGAAATTTCTCTGGTTAAATACAAAATGCAGTTATTCACATGATTTTTTTGTGGTTTTATTTTTATTGTGGAAGAATCTCCACTTTTTTCCGGAACTTTCCCCGGAGTGCATTTAATAAGACTGGTAATGTAGGTGTCTCTGGTAAGTGATAGTCCTGTCCTCTCAAATACCTTTATCATCAGTTCATTCTCCTTGTTTTCCAGTGAAATATTTTTGTCCCAGAATTTACCTGTAAGCGGGGAATCACTGACCAGCATTATATTTGCGTTGGACGCTCCTTTACCGGGGACGGGCTTATACCCGGCTTCTACCAGATCCAGACATTTTTTACAGCTACTAACTTCTTTCTCTAATTTATTTAAACTTTCTCTGGCACTTATTGGCATTTAAAAATAAAAATTATTTGCTATAAAATAATCTGCTATTAATTTTTAAATTAAATATAATAATTTATCTGTGCTGGAAGTATACAACATAAAAAAACTTGTGTAAATAAAAATCAACATCTTATTTGTTTTATTTATGATTTTATTTCTCTAAACAAATTTGCCATTTCAATTGCACTCAGTGCTGCTTCCCAGCCCTTATTCCCTCTCCTTGTTCCAGCTCTTTCAATAGCCTGTTCCAGACTGTCCGGTGT
The DNA here is from genome assembly GCA_028697935.1 of Actinomycetota bacterium. Classification (GTDB taxonomy): domain Bacteria; phylum Actinomycetota; class Humimicrobiia; order Humimicrobiales; family Humimicrobiaceae; genus JAQVEM01. The sequence goes on along the minus strand of JAQVEM010000033.1, from coordinate 1,772 downwards.
TATAACACCAAAAGCAACCGGGATATTTGTGTCCAGGCTGATTTTAGCAACACCTTTAATTGTTTCGGAAGAAATATAATGATTGTGTGAAGATTCGCCCTTTATAACAGCGCCAAGACATATTATGGCATCATATTTTTTTGATTCGGCCATAATTTTTGCTGCCGATGGAATTTCAAATGCACCGGGTACCCTGGCAATGTCTATGTTATCATCTTTGCAGCCATGTCTTTTAAGACAATCCAGCGCACCATCAAGTAATTTAGATGTTATAAAATCATTATACCTGCTTAGAACTATTCCAAATTTTAATTCTTCTGCGTTTAGCTTACCTTCATATTTGCTCATGGCTTCCCCTTTCTATTTTTTGTTATAACATATGATTTAATTTAGTTTTTTTTGTATTTAAATATTTTACATTGTTTTTATTGGGCGGGACTGTTAGTGGAATTCTCTTTGTTATTTTAAGACCATAACCTTCAAGTCCCACTATTTTTTTTGGATTATTAGTCATAAGGTGTATAGTGGTTAGACCAAGGTCAGAGAGTATCTGAGCCCCTATACCATAATCTCTCAAGTCAGCTTCAAATCCGAGGTATAAATTAGCTTCAACGGTATCCAGGCCTTTTTCCTGAAGCTCGTATGCTTTCATTTTATTGCAGAATCCTATTCCTCTTCCTTCCTGGGACATATAAAGTAATACTCCGGAACCTTTTTTATTTATCTTTTTAAATGCCTTATCCAGTTGTTCTCCACAATCACACCTGGTAGAGCCAAATGTATCTCCTGTGAGGCACTGTGAATGTACTCTTACCAGCACATCCTTTTTTCCTCTCACATCTCCCTTAATAAAAGCAATATGAAACTCGGGTTTAATAATTGAACTGTAAGTAATGGCTTTAAATTCGCCCCATTTTGTAGGAAGATTTACTTCGGCAACTTTTTCAATCAATTTTTCCTTTCTTTTCCTGAATCTTATCAGTTCTTCTATTGTTATTATTTTCAGACCAGATTTTTTTGAAATTTCTATTAAATCAATAAGATGTGCTGCTTCACCATCTTCTCTTATAACCTTGCACAAGATTCCAGCTGGGTATAATCCGGCTATTTTTGTAAGATCTATTGCTGCCTCTACATTACTGGCTCTTATAAGGACGCCTCCACTGCTGGCAGAGACAGGGAATATATATCCGGGGAAAGTCAGGTCTTCCGGTACAGTATCCGGGTTTATGAAAGTTTTTATTGTTTTCAATCTGTCACTGACAGATACGCCGCTTCCTTTTACTGATTTTGCATTTATAGAAATAACAGTAGCCCCGGAACTATTGGAAAGAGATATTGCATCCCGGATAGTCACGGGTATATTTAATTGACGTAACCTTTCCTGTTCACAGGGAAGAAAAATCAGTCCTCCTCCATGAGTTATGAAAAAATTAAGAGAGGCAGGAGTCACTTTTTCAGCGGCCTGAAAGAATACACCTTCATTATCAGAGGATCTATCATCAACGATAATTATTATTTCCCCATTCTTTATATCATCAATAATATTCACTGTGGAGTAAAAATATTTACTTTTATTCTGCAATGAATCCATTTTCTCTTAGCTTCTCCTTTAGTATTTTATCTTTTAAATCACGGGAGTTTATATCAGAAATAGAAGTATTAGAAATTCTACCCGATTTCAGGAAATTTATTACATAACGCGCTAGTATGTCTATTTCAATATTTACAATATCACCCACTCGTTTTTTTGAAAGATTTGTATTTTCAAA
>JAQVEM010000194.1 GCA_028697935.1 Actinomycetota bacterium | reverse complement strand
TAGTAAATCAACAATAAGAATGAGAAATAAAAAGATAAATATTTTTATTATTGCAATTTTTATAATATTAATAGGAGTTAGTTTTTACTACATATTTAGAGATTCTGTCGAGAATTCCATTAATCTCGGGCTTGACCTGAAAGGTGGAACCCAGATTGTTTTAAAGCCAGTAGCAAAAGGAGAAGAAGAAATAACCTCCGAAAAAATTAATCATACTATAAGCATTATAAGAGACAGGATAGACAGGCTTGGTGTTTCAGAACCTCTTATTACAAAAGACTTATCCAATAATATAGTAGTCCAGCTTCCCGGTGTAGAAGATCTGGAAACAGCAAAGGAAGTAATAGGAAAAACTGCAAAGCTTGAGTTTAGACTTGTTACTGGAATGTTTTTTTCACTGAAAGAAAATGCTCTAATACCTGTTGGTGCTGATTATGAAAATGGTGAACTGCTAATTGATCCTGACGCAGAGGAAGTCCTCTTAATAGATTATAACAACCAGTATGTAGGAAATCTAATAACTGATCCTGAGACAGGTGAACATTTAATTGTTACAAAGAGGGAACAAACTGAAAATGAGCAGGAATCCGGAGATAATAATCATGAAGAAGATGGTAAGAAAGAAGAAGATGCTGTCTCTGGTATTTTTGAATATAGCGATGAAGAAATTATGGGCAAGGTGGAGTATAACCCTGATACACGTGAATTATTGCTTATAAAAAATGGAGAAGAAGCCGGTGAAATACTTGTTGATTCTAGGTCAGGAATAGCGACACTTGTGGGTCCGGTTCTTATTACAGGTGATGGACTGGCAGAAGCAGTTGCAGGTTATGATAATTATGGAAATATAAGAGTAGCTCTGAGTTTTAAAGGTGAAGCAGTTGACAAATTTGCTGAGGTTACATCTGAAAATATAGGAAAGAATCTTGCAATAGTTCTTGATGAGGAAATTGAATCTGCGCCGGTCATAAAGGTTGCTATAACTAATGGGTCTGCTGAAATAACAGGAATAGAGAGTATTGAGGAAGCGAAAAATATTGAACTTGTTCTCCAGACAGGTGCATTTCCTATCGATCTTCAGATTGAGGAAAGCAGCATGATAGGCCCGACACTCGGGATGGATTCCCTTATAAGGGGACTGTATGCAGGACTTATTGGTCTTATACTGGTAATTGTTTTTATGCTTATTTATTATAAAGGCCTTGGCATCTATGCTTCAGTTGGACTGATCGTTTATATCATATTATTCTGGGGCACAATTTCTGCTATTGGTGCAGCTCTAACATTACCGGGAATTGCAGGTATTATATTAACAATAGGTATGGCTGTGGATGCCAATGTGATAATTTTTGAGAGGATAAAAGAAGAGATAATAAAAGGGAAATCTTCAAGAATTGCCATAAATGATGGATTTAAAAATGCTATTAGAACAATTGTTGATTCTAATGTAACCACTTTAATTACAGCTGGTGCGCTTTATATATTTGGTACGGGCCCGATAAAAGGTTTTGCTGTTACACTGGGTCTGGGTGTAATAATAAGTATGATGATAAGCTTATTATTTAACAGGTCAATAATATTTTTGATGGCTGGAGTACCTCGATTAAATACTCCCGGGTTTTTAGGTGTAAGAATAAAAGGTGGTGTGTAGTATTTTGAATATCAGGAATTACAACTTTGATTTTATTGGTAAGAGAAAAATATGGTTTGCCATATCCCTTGTAGTAATTATTGCTGGAATAATTGGTTTTATAGTGAATGGAGGCTTTAACCTCGGAACAGATTTTCTTGGCGGAACTTTAATTGAAGTAAAATTTGACAGACCAACGGATACCGGGGAAATAAGGGAAATTATGAGTGAACTTGGATATGATAATGCAATAGTTCAGAAAGTTATACCCGATGTTCTTGAGGATAATTCTGATCAGTTTATAATAAGGATAAAAGCAGAGCAGCAGGGAAAACCAATAAGTACTGAAGAAAAGAATGAAATTTTAAATTCTCTTGATAGCAAAATAGGCCTTAGCGGAGAGCCTCTTCAGGACAGGACAGTAGAACCGGGTTTTGGAAGTGCTCTTGTAAAGAATGCATTAAAAGCAATTGCAATAAGTGTTGCAGGTATTTTAATATATGTATGGATAAGATTTGAATTAAGGTTTGGGGCTGCAGCAATCCTCGCGCTGATCCACGATGTGCTGGTAACTCTCAGCGTATATTGCATTTTAAATCGTGAGGTTAACACATCAACAATAGCAGCTATACTTACAATTCTGGGTTATTCAATAAATGATACTATTGTCGTTTTTGACAGGGTAAGAGAAAATAATTCACAGATAGGGAAACTTGGCTATGAGAAGGTTTTAAATAATTCAATAAATGCCACGTTATCAAGGACCATAAACACTTCTCTTACTACATTATTTCCAGTTATTTTACTTCTTATACTCGGAACAACTGCGCTTAAGGACTTTGCTCTGGCACTTACGGTTGGTATTATAGCCGGGACATATTCTTCTGTTTGTATTGCAAGCCCTGTTCTTGCGATGTGGAACAATAGATTTCCAAAATATAAGAAATAAATAAAAAAATAAAGAAACTAAAGATTAAGTTTTATCTATTTTATTTTGTAATACTCCTATCACAATACTGATATTTTTGTCTTTCTTTAAAATTTATTGTTAAAATGAATAAATGAATAGTCTGCCTTCTAAATGGATATGCAGGAGTGATAAAAAACCTGACCAGCAGTTATTAAAAAAAACCAGCTGCAGCGGGCTTTTACTGGAG
>JAQVEM010000193.1 GCA_028697935.1 Actinomycetota bacterium | reverse complement strand
GATGAATATAGTGAGACAGATCTTAAATATATTTTAGATCCCATTGCTGTAGGTATGGCGCTACGAGGTTTAAATCAATGAAGACAATAAACCTTCTTCCAAAAGAAGAAAAGATTACAGATGTAAAAAGTATAGTATTGAATATAGTTCTGGTGGTAGTTGTAATAATACTGGTATTTATGATTGGTTTTGCAGCAATTTTATTTAAAGTAAATGACTATCTTACACCGCAGCTTTATAATTACCAGAGAGCAAATACCCGGATTAACAATTATATAACCAGACTTGAAGCGTACGAACAGTTTAAAGAAAAAGTAGATAATAATAAAAAAGTTATAGATTATCTACAGAAGGAAAAAGTGTTATGGTCGGATGTACTTTATGACTTTGGCCAGGAAATGCCCAAAAATACATATATCACTTATATAGATGGAGATGTTGGAGAATATTATAATCTTGTATACGGGAAAGGGAATATTGATCCAGATAAAGTTGATAAAGTGAGGTTTTTTAATATTACAGGTTATGCACTTGAACATACTGATATATCAAAACTGGTAGTCCATATTCTTAATATGGATAATGTCGGGGATGTGTTGATTAATAACATAAGCAAAGATTATGTTACAGACTCAAAAATAGAAGTACTGTCTTTTAATATCAGTGTGTATATGGATGTCGAAGAATTTCTTGATGAAATAAGGGAGAAGCAGAAACAGACTGAAGAAATCGAAAAAGAAGAACTTGAACAGGAACTGGGGATGTAAATTAATAATATTAAGAATTAATTGAGGAAGATATTTTTAAATTATGACTGTAAGAGTTAAAATTATTACTATAGTAGCTATATTAATTGTTATTATTCTTCTCACTGTTGCATTTGTTGTAACTAATATTTCTACGATGATTAAAAATAGCAATGAGCTGAGAAAGGAGAAGGAAAATAGCGCTACTTTAAAAAGCAGGCTGGATGAACTTCTCGCTGTAAGAGATAAATACAACTTACTGGAAGCTGAATATAGTAAATACTCATTACAGGTTCCTCAGAAAAATGATATGAGTATCTTTACAAATGAGATAAATGATATTGCAAAATACTCAGATGTTAATATTAACTCAATTAACTATTCAGAAAAAGCCGCCTCCGAAGAAGAGGAAAAACTCGGCCTTGCTTCTATAGAAGCAAGTTTAATAGTTGAAGGTTCTTACTATAATATTATGAATTTCTTAAACACAATGGAAAAGATGACCAGAATAGTAAAAGTTAATAATTTAGTTTTACAGACAGCAGAAGACGACTACGAAAATATAAATGCTAATATAAATATAGAAATGTATTATAAGAATTAATGATCTGGATAGGATAAAAATAAAAAAATAAGAAAAGCAAAAATATAACAGGAAAAGAGTATTAAAATTATAAAAAAGTATAAAAATGAAAAAGTTAATAAAAATTATATACAAATTTAAAAGAAATAAAAATATAAAAAAGCAAATCATGGCTTCAGTAACTGTTTTATCCTGTTTATTTATTATGACTTTAATATCCGGATGTACTATTTTTGGCCTGATAAAGGAATCTTTCACAGGTAAGCCAGAGATGCCGGTGGTTCCTGATATAGAAATAGATGACGAAGAGATTGATGAAATCAAAAAAGGTGATGCTGAAAGAAGAAAAACATATGATATCGAAAATGAAATTATTCTGGTTGACGAATCACTCAGGAACCCTTTTAAGCCATTTTATATTCAGGATGAAGAAGAAGAGGAAAAAAATATTCTGAGGCTTGATAATATATACACACTGGATGGGGTAGAATATATAGAGATAAATCTTAATAATTATAATTATAAATTAAAAGAGGGAGATACCCTATCAAGTACATACCTTGTACAGGCAATCAATGTTAATTCAGCAGTGTTACTTAAAGGTGATGAGATATTAACATTAATTCTGGATACTCCTGTTTATGATTAAGAAAGAGGATGCTTCATTTTGAGATTTTTAACTGCGGGTGAGTCTCACGGTAAATTTATAACAGGAATAATAGATGAATACCCTTCCGGGGTACAGATTGATATTAATTTTTTAAATAATGAACTTGCCAGAAGGCAAAAGGGCTTCGGAAGGGGTCACAGAATGTCTATTGAGAAGGACACTATCGAAATAACATCCGGTGTAAGGAAAGGCAGAAGTACTGGTTCGCCGGTTTCCTTCATTATAAAGAATGCAGACTGGAATAACTGGAAGGAAATAATGGCAATATTACCACCGGTTTCTATGGCTTCTTACAGTAACAATTTAAAAGATAGACCACCGGAAGATTTAAAAGAAAAAAATGGATTATTAAATCCCAGGCCAGGTCATGCTGATTTAAATGGTTATTTGAAATACAGGCTTGATGATATAAGAGACGTAATAGAAAGAAGCAGTGCCAGAGAAACTGCAGCAAGAGTAGCAGCTGGAGGGTTTGCAAAAATTATTTTAAAATTACTTGATATAAAAATAATTAGCTACGTTAATCAGATTGGAAAAATTACACTGGGCAGGGATCTGGAAGTTAGTAATATAAATAAAGACGTATTAGAGGAAATTGAAATATCTGAAGTAAGGTGTCCGGATAGAGAAGTAAGCCAGAAGATGAAAGAGGAAATAAAAAGGGCAATCGAAAATGGTGACAGCCTTGGAGGTAAATTTAAAGTCATTGCTACAGGTGTACCACCCGGTCTCGGTTCATATTCACAATGGGATAAAAGAATTGATGGAAGAATAGCACAATCATTTATGAGCATTC
>JAQVEM010000192.1 GCA_028697935.1 Actinomycetota bacterium | reverse complement strand
GGTTTGCATTATACTCTATAGAAAACAGGTCGAGAAAATATATATTAAAATTGGATATTGAAAAGCAGGTATTACAATTAAATTAGTTAAAGGATAATTAGTAAAAAAGAAAGGAGAAGAAATGGGCGAAAGAACAAAATTTGTACTGGATGAGAATGAGATACCAGAGCAGTGGTATAATATTCAGGCAGACCTGCCCGAACCTCTGGCTGCATCCCTTAATCCGGTTACAAAAAAGCCCCTGACTCCACAGGATCTGGCCCCCCTCTTTCCGATGGAGCTAATCAAGCAGGAGGTAAGCACTGAGCGATGGATTGATATTCCAGATGAGGTAAGGGAGATTTATAAGCTGTGGAGACCGACTACTCTGTTTAGAGCGCAGAGGCTGGAGAAAGCTCTTGATACTCCGGCAAAAATATTCTACAAATATGAAGGCTCAAGTCCGCCTGGAAGCCATAAGCCTAATACTGCTGTAGCTCAGGCCTATTACAATAAGAAAGAAGGTATTAAGCGAATAACTACAGAAACAGGAGCCGGGCAATGGGGAAGCGCTCTGGCTTTTGCAGGCGCATGTTTTGGTTTAGAGGTAAAGGTTTATATGGTAGCTGTTAGCTATAAACAGAAGCCGTACCGTAGAATAATGATGGAAACATGGGGAGCCAGGTGTGTTCCGAGTCCCAGTAAAGATACCAGAGTCGGACGTGATGTGCTGGCGAAAGATCCTGAATGCCCCGGCAGCCTTGGTCTGGCTATCAGCGAAGCTGTGGAAGATGCTGTATCTCGTGAAGATACTCATTATTCACTTGGAAGTGTGCTCAATCATGTTCTGCTTCATCAGACTGTAATTGGTCTGGAAACAAAGAAGTTAATGGAAAAAGCAGATGTTTATCCGGATATTATTGTCGGCTGTGTTGGCGGTGGTTCAAACTTTGCCGGTCTTTTTCTACCTTTTGTAAAGGACAAGATAGATGGAACAAAACCGGACCTGCGAATAATAAGTGTCGAATCAGCTGCAGCTCCAAAAATGACTAAAGGTCCATTTGTTTATGATTATGGTGATACAGCAAAACTTACACCAATTATTAAAATGTATACTCTTGGACATGATTTCATACCAGCCCCGATTCATGCTGGTGGTCTTCGTTACCATGGGATGTCTCCTATTGTCTCACATTTGTATAATCTGGGCTATATTGAAGCAAAAGCTACAAATCAGGTTGCGACATTTGAAGCTGGAGTAACGTTTGCAAGAGCTGAAGGTATTATTAGTGCTCCTGAAACAAATCACTGTATAAGAGTGGCAATTGATGAAGCTTTGAAATGTCGTGAGTCCGGAGAATCAAAAACTATTCTTATAGGTCACAGCGGACACGGGCTTGTAGATATGGCTGCTTATGAGAAATACCTGTCAGGTCAACTGGAAGATTATGAATATCCGGAAGAAAAGATAAAAGAATCTCTTGGGAAACTACCGGAAATATAATAGGTAGTTGAAAATAAACAGGAAAAATAAATAGAAAAGTAAAAAGAAAAGATTTAGATGGCGGAAGCGCAAAATTGCCCTTCCGCCATTATACTATTTAAATATCAGCCTGATATTAGTAGCCGGTCATCTTTAAAAAAATTCTAAGAAATTCTATTAAAATTAACTAAAGATAATTATACTTGATTTTTTTTAATTTAATCTATATATTGAATTAGTAAGTTTTATTTTGAATTAAAGGGTAAGGGTATTAGTAATAGGGGTTTCCCCGGAAAAATCATGTCTCAATTTTCTAAAAAAATATTATGTTTGTATTAATTTTATAGGCTAATAACTAATAATATATTTATTTTTATAAGGCATTTTTATCATCTTTTAAAGTAACATTAAGTTAAAATCCTTTTTTCAAAAAATATATCTATATCAGCTTAAGAAACCAGTAATAAATTCAAATTAAACTGGAAGTAAGCTTTATAGGTGTAATTTGTAGCCACGAACTTTTTTAAATAGTTTGTGCTTTAAATAGGTTGAAGCGTTAAAAATATAAAATAAAAAAGGTCAGTAATTATAGTTAAAAATATAACATAAAACTGCTTTATTAATACAGTATTTAGGCTGTCTTAATACTTTGTAGGGGCCCTTTAGTGGTCGTTATTAATATGAAAGGAGTATTTATTAATGGTTGAACAGAAAGAATTAAACAGAGAATTCCTTAATAGTAAAGTTATTTCTGATTTAAGAGCTATTGCAAAACAATTAAATATCCAGGGAGTTTCTAAATTAAAAAAGGATGAGCTAATAGAGAGGATAATGGAGGAAGTACCCACTGATGGCATGGGTTCCAGTAATTTTACATCAGAAGGTATAACTATTATCAAAAAAGATACTGCTGAGAAGAAAGCTGCAGAAAAAGAAGTGGCTGGAAAGGAAATTACTGAAAAAGAAATGGGAGCCCCGATAAAGGAAGAAAAGGAACCAGAGATAGAAAAAATTGAGGAGGAAGAAGAATTAGTAGAAGAGGAGGGAAAGGAAGTAGTCAAGGGCAGGGAATTTGAACTTTATAAAGAAAGAATGAAGGGAATTCTTGACATACTTGCAGATGGCTATGGCTTTTTAAGAACATCAGGATATCTTGCCGGTCCAAATGATATTTATGTTTCTCAGTCACAGATAAGAAGATTTCGTTTAAGACAGGGAGATGAGGTATATGGACAGGTTCGTCCCCCAAAAGAGGGTGAAAAATATAATGCACTTTTAAGGATAGAGAAGGTTAATGATGAAGACCCGGAATTCATTAGAACCAGAGTACCATTTGAAA
>JAQVEM010000191.1 GCA_028697935.1 Actinomycetota bacterium | reverse complement strand
ATGACCCTGAAAGAAATAGAGGAATTAATAGCATAGAGATTACAGGGCTTGATGACCCTGTAATAAATAAAATGGATATCAATAGAGCATTTTCTACACAAAATAACTCAGCACCCACATCCGGAAATAATAATAATAATAACAATAATTTTATAGACCTTCACCTGCAGGATAAAGCAGCTTATAAGAAAGCTTATCAGGAAGTATTTAAACTAAATGAGAAGAAAATCCATACTCTAAATGAAAAAGGCAGGTTGCGCATAGCGCTTATTCATACACCTGATAATGACTCAATAATAAGTCTTGCAAAAAGAAATACTGACATCATATTTTGTGGCCACACCCACGGCGGACAGGTAAGGCTCCCCTTTATTGGAGCTGTAATTTCAGGGTGCAAATTAAAAACTAAATTTGCGTCAGGCCTTTTTTATTTTACGAACACAGTTCTTTATGTAACGAGGGGACTCGGGGAAGGAAAATATTCTCCATTTAGATTTTACTGCCAGCCGGAAGCAAGTATTATAAATATATATAAAGTTGATTAAATTTTTAAAGATAGAATCTGGCGATAAAATTTATTGCAATCCTGTAGCAGCATAAATAAAGTTAATTAGAAAAATTAAAATTAAATCCTGCAGGCAGCTTACTACCGGACAACCCGGACTGCAGGTTAGATTACCTAAATTTTATTTGAATTAATCATGCTTTACCTTTAGGGTTTATAATAATATATTATCTTTATGAATTATAGAAATTCAAATCCTAAATACAGGCAGTCCAATAAAAAAAGAGGGCCCAGCCCTATTCTTAAGTTTAGCCTGATTTTAGCCCTGGTATTTATTGTCGGGTTTTTTATTTTTTACATCATTGACAATCCTGACTTTTTAAAAGAAAAAATTTCCCCGGTGCGGCAAGGAGATGAAGATAGCGGGAGCGGAGGCGAGATTGCATCCGGTCCGGAAGATAACAGGGAAAGCATGGAAGCCAGTGGTATGCAGACGGCAGTTACTGAAAACGAAGAATCCTTAGAAATTTCTGGTGAGAATATTGGTCAGAGTGAAGATGGAAGTGATGGTGAATCAGGAAATGAAAGCGAATCTGGAGGCGAAACTGAAATTCTTGATGAGAGTGAAGCGGCAGATATATTAGGAAGTAGTTCGGATGATATTGCTAAAGATGGTAATATCTCCAGCAGCAGAATAAGCGATGCTGTTACCAGTTCCGAAGGAAACCAGATTGAAAATGAGAATAGTAATGGTGAAAATGGAGATAATAATACAGGTGATGCCGGCAAAAGCCTATCTTTCTGGCAGAAAATTATGAATTTTATTACCCGCAGCGGTGACGGTGATAATGATAAAGAAGAGGATACTTATCCTTCAAGCCTTAAAATTAACTTTTATTTTTCTGCACTCGGTGAGGATAAAAAGCTTGTTTCTGAGGAAAGAACAATAAATGCAGGAAGCCCTGCTATTGCTGCACAAAATGCTATTGCGGAGCTTCTTAAAGGTCCTACAAAACCCCATCACTTCCCGGTAATTCCTGCTGGGACGAAGCTTCTCGGTGTAGAGGTAAGCGAAAATATAGCGAAAGTTGATTTCTCGCAGGAATTTCTTGAAAATAGCCTTGATACAAGTATACTGGATGAATATATTATTTATTCTATAGTAAACACACTTACTGAAATTCCTGATATTGAAGGTGTTATATTTTATATAGAAGGAATAAGGATCAATGTGTATGGCAATGTGGACCTTTCGATTCCAGCCATAAGAAATAAAGATTTCATAGAAGAGGAAGAGGAATAAATTTAATAGAAGGCAATAATGTAGAAAACAAATAGCATGAAATTTAACATATATGAATTATAGTAAGGAGGATTTATTTTGAAGGCTCTTATAACTGGCGGAGCAGGCTTTATCGGTTCAAATGTAGCTGATGGGCTGCTGGAAAAAAATTACGATGTAGTGATAGTTGATGACCTCTCTAATGGGAAAAAAGAAAATATTCCCGAAAGGGCTAAATTTTATAAGTGTGATATCAGGGATAAAGAAATATACGATATATTCCAGTCCGAGAAACCGGATATTGTAATTCATAATGCAGCTCAGGTAAGTGTAAGAGTCTCGGTTGAGAACCCTCTAATGGACGCAGATATAAATATAATGGGAGGGCTTAATGTAATAAATGCATGCAACGAAACAAAGATAAAAAAAATAATCTTTGCTTCTTCGGGAGGAACTGTATATGGAGAACAGGAATATTTCCCCGCAGATGAAAATCATCCTAAAAACCCGATATCTCCGTATGGTGTTGCAAAATTAGCCACTGAAAATTATCTGTATTATTTTTATAAAACTTCTGGTCTTAAGTATATTTCGCTGCGTTATGCAAATATTTACGGACCAAGACAGGACCCTTATGGGGAAGCAGGGGTGGTAGCAATATTTTCGCGCAGAATCCTCGAGGGTAAAAACCCTATAATTAATGGAGATGGGCTCCAGACAAGAGATTATGTTTATGTGGGAGATGCTGTGGATGCAAATATAAAGGCTATTGAAAGCAGTTTTGTGGGACCGGTAAATATAGGTACGGGTAAAGAAACCAGCGTTATAGAACTATTTAAGCTTCTAAAACAAATATCCGGGAAGGATGATATAAAGGAAGTTCATGGTCCCGCAAAAGAAGGAGAGCAGAGAAGAAGCCAGCTTTCTTACAGACTGGCAAGAGAAGTTCTGGGCTGGCACCCGGAGGTATCAATAGAGGAAGGGCTTCGCCTGACCTATGAGTGGTTTAAAAATCACTAAGCCTTTTT
>JAQVEM010000190.1 GCA_028697935.1 Actinomycetota bacterium | reverse complement strand
AATACCCGCAGCTTTCAGACAGGTCAAATATAATTGTAATTGCAGATGAAGCACATAGAAGCCAGTATGACTTTATAGATGGCTATGCCCGCCACATAAGGGATGCTCTTCCCAATGCCTCATTTATAGGGTTCACCGGAACTCCTCTTGAAAGAGAAGATAAAAATACACCTGAAGTTTTTGGGAATTATATTGATATATATGATATAGAACGAGCGATTGCTGATGGTTCAACTGTAAGTATTTATTATGAAAGCAGACTTGCAAAATTAAAGTTAAATGAAGATGAAGTTCCAAAGATTGATGAAAAATTTGAAGAGGTTACCGAGGGCGAGGAAGAAGAGGAAAAAGCAAAGTTAAAGAGTAAGTGGGCAAGGCTTGAAGCAATAGTTGGTTCGGAAAAGAGGCTGAGGCAGGTTGCAGAAGATATAGTAAAGCATTTTGAGGAGCGGCAGAATATTCTTGATTCAAAGGCAATGATAGTGTGCATGTCAAGAAGAATATGCATTGATATGTATAACGAAATAATAAAGCTAAGACCTTTGTGGCATGATGATAATATAGAAGGCGGAGCTATTAAAATAATTATGACCGGCTCTCCATCAGACCCTCAGGACTGGCAGAAACATATTTACACAAAAGATGAGAAAAGATTCCTTGCAGATAGATTCAAAGACCCTGAAGATAAATTTAGGATAGCAATTGTAAGGGATATGTGGCTTACTGGCTTTGATGTGCCCTGCCTTGCAACAATGTATATAGATAAACCTATGAGAGGGCATAACCTAATGCAGGCCATAGCAAGGGTAAATAGAGTCTATAAGGATAAGCCGGGGGGATTGATTGTAGATTATATAGGCATTGGATTTGATTTAAAGAAAGCAATAACAGACTACACTGCAAGTGGCGGAAAGGGTAAGCCAGTAATTGATAAAGAGGAAGCAGTTGCAGTCTTAGTAGAGAAATATGAAATACTGAAATCCATAATTTATGGATATGATTATTCTAAGATTTTTGAAACAGAAGATTATAATGAGAAGATGAAAATAATCCAGGGAGCAATAGATTTTATTGTTTCTGATGATGACAGGAAGGAAAGATTTTTAAAATACAGCCTCGAACTTACAAAGGCGTATGCTCTGTCAGTTCCCCATCCGGAAGCTTTAAAACTTGCAGATGAAGTTGCATTTTTTGATGCTGTAAAATCAAGGATAAAAATAATTACAAGGTCTCCTCTTGAGAGAAAGGAGGATATTGACCAGGCTGTAAAACAGATTGTATCAGAAGCTATTACGACAACTGAGGTTATTGATATATTTACTGCTGCAGGGATGGAAAGGCCGGATATATCTATATTATCTGATGAATTTTTATTTGAAATTAAAAAACAGGAGCACAAAAATTTAGCTATTGAGTTGTTAAAGAGACTTATTAATGATGAGATAAAATTAAAGGCAAGAAAAAACCTTGTTAAATCAAGAGAATTTTCTGAAATGCTGGAAGAGGCGATAAGGAAATATCACAATAAAACTATAGAGTCTGCTCAGATAATTGAGGAGCTTATAAATCTGGCAAGAGAAATAAGGGAGTCAGATAAAAGAGGAGAAGAGCTGGGATTAAGCGAAGAGGAGCTTGCATTTTATGATGCTCTGGAAACTAATGACAGTGCTGTAAAAATACTTGGTGATGAGGTGCTAAAAGAGATTGCACGGGAGTTAGTTATAACGGTGAGAAAAAATCTTACAATTGACTGGAGTATCAGGGAAAATGTAAGGGCTCTTTTGAGGACAAAGGTAAAGAGGGTGCTTCGTAAATATAATTATCCGCCGGATAAACAGGAAAAAGCCACAAAGACAGTCATTGAACAAACCGAACTCCTCGGCAATGAGTGGAATGGGATTGGGCTTAGTTAAGGACCATTTTGAATTAAATAGTTATTATTTTTATAAATATGTTTTGTTCTATTAAAAGATAATATAATTAATAATTATAGCTCTCTATAAATAGCAATAGGTATAATTTCTAAGGGTGTTTTTTCTTCTAAAAATTTACTTGCCTCTTGGAATGCAGGAATTATTTGTGCGATAATGCTATCTAAAGATTCTGAAGATTTATTATTTTGTGATATAAAATTAATATCTTGTTCTTCTTTTTTAATTATTTGTGCTAGTGTTATCCATTCTTCCCCTAATAATTTCTCAGTGCCTGTTATAAGTCCAGAAGATTTATATTGTAATAGGTCTTCATGAATTGTTGCAGAAGTAACAAGAGTTTTATTAATATAAAATTTAATTTTCAATGTATTACCATAAATATTTTTAATTAAGCTAACAATTTCTTCGTAGTTGGGTGGTTTTTTATATTTGTTGTTAATAATAATTTTCTATTTTGTTTTTTCTTCCCTATTTGTTATTTTATCTAATTCTGTTAATTCTAATTTCTTCATAGGTTCCATTAAATTAAAAGTTAGTTCTATCTTTCTAGCAAGTTCTTTATAATCAATAACCTGTATTTTACCCTTGATTTTAACAAATGGCTTATTAATATCATCACTTATTGAATTTAGGATATGCAGCTTATTAATATTTAAAATCTCCTGCTCAAAGTCCAAATATAGTTGATGATGCATACTTTTTGTTTCCTCGGTTTTTCTTGAATACATTATTGATTTTCCTAATTCTCCCGATAATATTTTAGGTACACCTACAGTACCACTAGTGTCTTTAATTTTTTGTTCGGTGGTCTCATCAGTTTTACTTTCAGTTATTCCATAGAATAATTGAGCATAAAAAGACCTTACTCGTTCAAAATCTAAATAAAGAAAGTC
>JAQVEM010000032.1 GCA_028697935.1 Actinomycetota bacterium | reverse complement strand
GGGCTTTAAATATTGCTTTTTTTCTATCAACCTCTACATTAAATCTGTCGTTTCCTGAATTAACTATCCCTTCTTTTATCATATTAATTATTGAAAGTGGCTCTTCAGATCTTGGATTGTCCGATGTAATAATTGTATAGTCAGCATACCGCCCGGAAATATAACCCATTATTTTTCTTTTACTCATATCACGGTCTCCGCCGCATCCAAAAACTGATATCAGCCTGCCACCCTGTTTTAACAGTTCGCGTCCGGTGCACAATACATTTTTAAGCCCATCAGGTGTATGTGCGTAATCTATTACTACTGTTATCTTCCCATCAGTGTAAACCTTTTCAAATCTTCCTTTCACACCATGCATGGAATTAATTCCTTCTATTATATAATCAGTTTTTATCCCCATATCAAAACAGACACCTGTAGCCGCCAGAATATTATATACATTAAAATACCCACACAATGGAGATGAAATATCTATCTTTTTTCCATCTCCTGTATTCACAGTCATTCTGATACCGGAAATAGAGTTATTAATATTAGATGGCCATATGTCTGCATTATCTGACTCAATTGAATAAGATATTTTTTCCAGATCCGTAACTTTTAAAATCTCTCTTCCATAGCTATCATCTATATTAACAACCGCTTTTTCTCCACCATATATATTCCTGTTATTTTTTAAAAACAATTTCTTTTTTACATCAAAATAGTTTTCCATATCTTTATGATAATCCAGGTGGTCCTGTGAGAGATTAGTAAACACAAAATAATTAAAATCAAGATAATCAACTCTGTGTAAATCTATTGAATGAGAAGATACTTCCATGCATGCAGCGCCAACTTTTTCCTGCCTGCTTTTATCAAAAAATATATTCAGATCAAGCGATTCTGGAGTAGTACGTTCAAAAGAAACTTCTCTGCCGCCCAGAAAGGATTCAACAGTCGTAATCATTGAAGTTTTTATTCCAGCGGTTCTTAAAATAGAATCGATCAGGTAACTTGTTGTAGTTTTTCCATTGGTCCCGGTGACACCAATTAATTTAAATGAAGCAGTTGGATTTCTGTAAAAATTTCTACACAATAACGGTAGTGCTTTTCTGGTATTATTAACTACGACCTGCGTAATATTCGAAGGTATATTTACTCTCTTCTGTGTTACTACTGCAGAGGCTCCAGCAGATACCGCCTCTTCTATAAAATCATGTCCATCACATTTAAATCCTTCAATAGCTACAAATAGACTGCCTTTTTCTGCTTTTTTTGAGTTTATAGAGATATTCTTAATCTCGACATCAACGTCTCCATAAATTTCTGTGCAATTTATTTTATCTAATAAATTCTTTAGTTTCATTTTATAATCGAATATTTTACATGATAGTCTTTAATTCTTTAATATATTTTTAATCTTTTTAATGAAAAATCCATTATATCTCTGAATGCAGGAGCTGCTATAGTTCCGCCCCATATACCGCCTTCTCCACCCTGCGGTTCATCTACTACAACAATTATTGCTACCTGTGGATCTTCATATGGCGCAAAACCCACAAAAGAAACTATCTGTCTTCCTTCACTGTATCCAGCTCCATTTTTATTTGCTTTTTCTGCAGTACCTGTTTTCCCACAGACTTTTACACCCTCTATCTGCGCAGCTGTTCCTGTTCCCCCTTCTACTACAGCAAGCATCATATCTTTGACCGAATCAGACGTTTCCTCACTGATAATTCTTTTTCTATCATCCATTTGTTCATCTTCTATTTCATTTTCCAATAATTCTATCTCCTTTACAATAGAAGGAGTAACAAGATAACCACCATTTGCAATTGCACATGCCGCTCTCAGTAGTTGAAGCGGGGTTACAGAGATACTCTGACCTATAGCAAGAGCACCTATAGTTGAAGCTGGCCAGGTCTTGTAATCATAAAATAACCCCTTTTCCTCACCCGGTAATTCTATACCGGTTATTTCTCCAAATCCAAAATTTTTTATTCCTTCCCAGAACAGTTTCTCCCCCATACTAAGAGCAATAGTAACAGCTCCTACATTACTCGAGTGTTTTATTATTTCTTCAGTTGTGTAGGTAACATTGTATGTTCTTGATATTTCCCTTATCACTCTATCTCCAACTTTTATTGAAGGTGGGAGATCAAAAGACTGGGATTTGCTGACAGTGTTATTCTCCAGTGCTGTAGAGACATTTACTATTTTAAAAGTCGAGCCTGGCTCATACGTAAAAGATATTCCCTCTATCTTATATAGTTCAGGATCAGCTTCTTCATATTTATTTAAGTCAAAGCCTGGATATGATGCCATTGAATAGATTTCACCATTATCTGGATTCATTACTATACAAATTGCCCTCAGAGCATCATATCCAGATGTCAGCTCTTCCAGCTTTTTCTGGACCATATATTGTATCTGGGAATCAATTGTTAGAACTACGTCTTTACCGTTAATAGGTTCATTATTCTGGCTATCTTCGATAGGAATTATATTGCCAAAAACATCTTTTTCGGCAGTAACCTTAATGTCAACACCTCTCAACACCTTTTCGTATTGCAGCTCAATTCCCGAAAGTCCATTATTATCAATTCCAGTAAACCCGATTACCGGAGCCGCAATATCATTTAGTGGATAGTACCTTTTTGATTCATCCTGAATATATATTCCAGGAAGATTATGTCTGGAAATTTCTTCGGCTTTTTCTGTAGGAATTTTTCTCTGTATATAGACAAATCCAAGATCTTTATTATCTAGCTTTTCCCTTATTTCATTTTCATCCATTCCCAGTATTTCAGCAAGTATACTGGCTTCATATTCAGAATCAATAACTAGCTTTGGATTAGCATAAACTGTTTTTTCATTCAGGCTTACTGCAAGTTCAACACCATTTCTATCCAGTATTTTCCCTCTTTTTGATATGATAGTAAACTCACCGGTATGCTGGTATTCAGCATAGTTTTTATACTCTGATGCATTTAAATACTGGATATATATCAGTCTATAGATTATCAGAAAAAAAGCTATTAAAAATAAAATAAACAGGAAATATAACCTTTTCCTGTTTACCTTGTTGTTATTATTATTATTAAGCATTTCAGGCTAACATAATATTAATCAGGGAATAAAAAATGTCAACACACTCTCAGATACCACATTTACTATATCCTGTATATAGTATATAGTACCAAGAAAACCTTTGTAATCTCTGGCAGCATTATCTGTATTTTTGGAAATATATATAGATATATTTTCATTATTCTCGAGTCCCTCATTTGAAATTTCAATTATTCTGGAATCATCAGATATTTCCATATTCAGATCATTTTCCGCAATTTCTATAATTCTTGATGGTGATTTCAGCTCAGATATTTTTAGCTGCAGACGATCACTTCTTTCGTTCTCCAGTGAAATCATTTCACCCAGTTGATATATTTCCTTCTGATAATTTATGCTCTGTATTTTCAGCCCGATATTTAAAAGAATCCCAAGACATGCAAAAATTATTACCATGACTAATATATAGAAGAGGGCATTATGACTGTACACAATATTTTCTCTTACGGCACCTTTATCTTCTGTTTTATCAAGATATAAAATCGGCCGTTTTTCTCTTCTATAAATATCCTGTTTTTCTGCCAGTCTTACATTCATTTTAAAACTTATTTAATTTAAATTAATAAAATATAAAAATTTACTACTTTTATAAATCTTTATAATCTTTATAAATTTATAATTTTTCCAGGACCCTCATTCTTGCACTCTTTGACCGTGGATTTGCTTCTATTTCTCCGGGCTCTGGTTTAACTGCTTTCCTGGTAATAACTGTTGCTCTTTTTACCCTGCCACACTTACATACGGGGAGGTCCGGAGGACAGGTACATATACCCTCGAACTGCAAAAATTCGTTTTTTACCATCCGATCTTCCAGAGAATGATACGATATCACAACCATTCTTCCACCACTCTTCAATACTTCAAAACCATCTTCAATTGCCTTTTTCAAGTTATCCAGCTCTTTATTTACTTCTATTCTAATCGCCTGAAATATTCTTTTAGCAGGGTGGCCTTTTCTATAATTCTTGAATTTGTAAGGTATTGCACTCTTAATAATTTCTACCAGCTCCCCTGTTGTTTCAATATCCTTACTCTTCCTATAATTAACAATCCTTTCGGCAATTCGTCCGGCCCACTTTTCTTCTCCATACTTAAAGAAAATTTCCTCCAGGCTTTCCTGTGAATATTCATTCACAACATCGTAAGCTTTAATCCCACTATTACTAAATCTCATATCAAGCTTTTCATCTCTAATGTAACTGAATCCCTTTCCTGATTTTTCAATCAGATAAGAAGACAATCCTAAATCCAGTAATATCCCGTTGACACTTTTTATGTTTAATCTCCTCAAAATCTCCTTTATGTTCGCAAAATTATCATTTACCAGAGTTACCATACTGGAGAATTCCTTAAGTTTACTGGCGGCGGTGCTTATAGCCTGACTATGAAGATCAACTCCAATTACTCTGCCTGTGGGGGCAACGGCTTTAATAATTTCTACAGTATGACCAGCACCGCCAAGTGTACCATCAAAAACAGTATCGCCTTTCTTTAAATTTAAATAATATAAAACCTCCTTTAAAAGAACTGGTTTATGAATTTCATCCTGACTCATTTATAACACTCTTTTAAAATCGCAATTGTTCAAATGAATCTTTATCTCCCATAAATTGAGAGTCAGCTTTTTTATAATATTCATTCCAGTTTTCCTTTGCCCATATTTCTGCCCTGTCCAGAACACCTACCAGAACAACATCCTTTTTTAGTTCAGCATGCTCTATTAAACTCTGGGGGATTCTTATTCTTCCCTGCTGATCCATTGATTCCTCACTTGCTGAAGAAAAAAACCAGCGGGAAAAGCGCTGGGTATTTCTTTCAGCAATTTTGTTAGCCATCATTTTTTCTTCCAGTCTTTTCCAGCCCTCCATTGAAAATAAAAAAAGGCACTTCTCATCAAATCCCTTTGATATTACAATGCCTTTTATTAAATCTTCTCTAAATTTTGCAGGGATAAAGATTCTACCTTTATTATCAATTGTTCTGTAATGCTCGCCTAAAAACATCCGCTCACCCTTCTTTCCCCATTTCTTTTCAATTTATAGGGCAACACCACCACTTTTCCCCACGTTACACCAATAAGATAGCATAATATTATTAATTTGTAAACTATTATTTAAAAAATATGAATTTAATTATGATTAATTAATTTACTATTTATTTAATAGTATTATGTAGCTATATATAGTAAATGTTATATTTTTTTATTAAATATAACACTATATATAGGCAGGCAGATAAAAATAAGAACTTATAGACCTGAGTCCAATTTGAGCTTTGTAACCCGATAATTTTTTTATTTTTATTATTATTTATCTAAAATTTTAATTTTCTTTTTCCAGATTCAGTTCTTTTGTAATCAACTTTCCATTTTCTGATCTGGTCAATTCTTCTATTTTTTTCTCAGCTTCGTTTAATTTATTAAGACATATAGAAGAAAGTTTTATACCTATCTCGAATTTCTTCATCGAATCTTCCAGAGATATATTTTCGTCTTCAAGTTCATTGACAATTTCTTCTAATCTCTTAATACACTCTTCAAAGCTTAATTTTTCAATTTCCATTTTTAAAACCGGGATCCAACTTTTTATATATTTTATCCAGCACTTTTACATTAAGCATTCCATCTCTTAAAAGTACCTTTATTTTTTGATTAATTTCAACTTCTTTGATGCTTTTAATATTTTTATCTTCCTCTGCCCTGTATACTAAAGCAAACCCGCGCCCCAGTATAGCAGCAGGATTTTTCTCACGTATTTTTTCCAGGTTATATTTTAAAGCGTTTTTTTTCATATTGGTATAATTTTTAATATATGAAATCATTCTTTCGTTCGAATTCTTAACTAAGATCCTGTAATTATAAATTTTATTTAAGATATTTTTTTCATCTATCATCCTGGATAAGCCTGCCAGAATATCTCTCTGTGTACCAATAATTTTTTTCATATTTTCTTTTAAACCTGTATGCAGATCATAAGCATCCTGCTTGAATCTGTACAATATCGTTTCTGGCTTTATAAAGATTCTGCGCTTGAGCAGATAAACCAATTCCTTTCTAAATATATTAATCCTGAAGTTAACCAGACTTCTCATTCTTCTTAATATTATCGTTAAATTTTTAATGGCTTCATCTTTATTTAAAATAACCAGCTCTCCTGCCACCGAAGGAGTAGCTGCTCTCTTATCAGCTACAAAGTCAGATATAGTATAATCTGTTTCGTGACCAATTGCTGAAATTAAAGGTATGGGACAATTAAAGATTTTTTCAGCTACTTCTTCAGTATTAAAAGCCCACAGGTCTTCCAGCGAACCACCACCTCTTGCAAGTATTATTACGTCTACACCATATTCGCACAAATCATCAATAGCTTCACAGATTTCAATGCTGGAAGTAATCCCCTGTACATTAACATCCCTTACGATAAGATGAAAATTTTCAAACCTGTGCTCCAGGACTAAAATGATATCTCTTATTACTGCACCATCTACCGAAGTGACAACACCTATTTTTCCGGGCAGGACCGGTATATTTTTTTTACGCACACTGTCAAAATAACCCTTTTTTTCTAATTTTGCCTTTAACTGCTCAAATGCCAGAATCAATGCACCTTTACCTACCGGGTTTGCATCCAGTGCTACTATCTGATACTCTCCTCTTTTTTCATAGACAGAAACATAACCATTTATGATAATGTGAAGACCTTCTTCAATATTAAAAATTAGATTTTTGTTACTGTTCTGGAACATCACAACTTTTATCTTGGATTTTTCATCCTTTAAATCAAAGTACATATGCTTCTTGTCATGAAAATAAAAATTACTTACTTCCCCTTCCAGCCATATATCGTGGTAAACTATTTCGAGATTTTTTCTTATCTCCTGATTAAGTTCACTAACTGTATAGATTTTTGATTTTAAAATATCAGAGTCTACCATCCGTCAATCACTGAAGGTCCCAGCAAATAATCATGATTCTGGTTCTGCTTTTCTCAAGGCCTTTAATCAGAACATTTACAACTTTATTTTTGTCGTTATTATTATAGGTAAACTTATAGGTGGGAATATGACTGCTTTCTTCTTCGAGAAATTCATCTTCAATATCAGTTGAGCTCTCTTCATATATTACTGCTCTGCTCCATATCGATTGAACTTTTTTATCTTTATAAAATTCTTTCACTTTTTCAATATTATCTGTTGTTTCTATTAAAATATAAAATAAATTACCATCTATTTCTTCCTGTTCTACTTTTATAATATCGGAATCTGGATAATAAAAACTATTAAGCACCTCAAGAAAACCTTTGGTTTCCAAAAAACTATCGAGATCCTCTACAGACTCACTTTCTTTAGTGTTATTTTCATTTTTACTATTATATTCTGCAGGTATAACTATACTCTGGTCTGATGTAGTGTCTGATGTAGTTTGTGTTTCGTCAGCAGCAGGAAAACATGATGAAAAAAATAGAGTTATTATCAAAAAACAAGCACATGAAAAAAATAGAAAACCTATACTTATTTTTTTTATTATCATATCCTTTTTATCTATTAAAATAAAATTAATAAAATTTTATTATATTTTTTTATCAATAGCAAAATTTTATCATAGAATAAAGATATAACCAATAAAATTAAGATTATTTGGCTGGTTTAGCCTGAATAGTATTGGATTCCTTTTTAGTGGTTTCTTCTTTACTCGAAGCTATAACTCCAGAATCGCTTAATTCTTTATCTTCTTTATCCTTATCTGTGATTGCACTATTGCTGCTCAGGTTCATTGGATTTGACTTATAATCTGTAGTATAAAAACCAGAACCCTTAAAAATTATTCCCACGGGAGAAAACATTCTGACAGCATCAGAATTGCAATAGATACACTGTGTTTTATTGCTCCCGTCGTTCTCGTTAAATTTTTGAAATTTATCAAAAACCTTACCACATTTTTTACATTTATAGCTATATATAGGCATTTATACCAATTCCCTCCTTAATAAAATTATTTTGAAAATATATATTAATTAATGATTTTAGTCAAATATTTTAATCATTTTATTAATTATTTTATGGCTATTTTTTGACTAATATAAGAAAATGCTTTTATAATAAATTTTAATTGTGATTCTCTATTATCTGGTGACATGAAAAAAAGAGATATAATAATTATACTCATTCTTACGGCTCTTATAATAATAGTCCTGATAACAACTCTGCAAAAGAACCCTGAAATTGAAAATATCTACTTAAGCAATAATAAAGATTTTGATTTTAGCAACCCTGTGCAGAACGATGATTATAGCTTTACATGCAATGGTCCTGATATATATCTTATAATTAAAGCAAAAAACCTTACAATTAATGACGAACTAAATGTTAAATGGGAAAAAACTAAAAATAGCATTTCTGAACTAATTCAGGAAAACACTATAAAACCTGAAGTAAGTGGTTCTGGAAAAATAGTGATCGCACTTATAAAAAGAAATGGTATTTATGCTGATGGAAATTATAATGTAAAAGTCTATTTAAATGGTGAAAACAAAATTTCTAAAAAATTCTCTATACAGGCCACAGGTAACAGTAAGTTTTAGTTATTTTTATAATCTTGCATATACTCTTGATGTAAAATCTCTGAAACCGAATATTATATGAAACTTAAGATCCTGATACAGGATAAACCGGATTAAAAAAAGTTGATACAACTTATTCTCTTTAATATTTTTCCTGTTTAAATTTTTAAATTCTTCCAGGCTTATATACTCTCCAGAAAATAGTATAATCTTTTTTTTTATTGTAAATTTATTCTATAAAATATCTTTATATGCATATTGTATATATAATACGTAACTATTTCTTTTCTTTTACAAACGTCCTTTTAAGGATTTAGATAGTTCCTGCACTACTATATACCCTATCAACTAATCTTTGCATATTCAGGACCTACCTCGCTAAACTCATTTTTTACTCTTTGCAGGATTAATTCAAGTATTTCATTTACCACGTTATCAAGATTATAATTTTCAATTATCGGGACATCATTCTCTTTTGCAAGCTTTTCTATATAGTCCTGAATCATAACAATTTTATCAAGGTGCTTTATATATTTACTCATTGGTCTTGAACCCTGGGTTTCTATAGTTCTTTTGGTAAAGTGTTCTTTATGTATACTTTTATCCGGAACGGATATAACTATTTCCTGTATTATTGCTCCGGATGAATAATCCTCAAGATTAAGATAGCCAGGAACCACATGAGCACCTTCTATTACAGTGTCTGATTTTTCTTCAATATTTCTCTTTATAATAGCGTCCACACCCACGCATACTGCCAGCGCCTGTTCCCTGAAACCAAGTATAACTGGCTCTACTCCTGAAGGAGGCAGGGTTAAGTTTTTATATGCATTATAAGAAGAACCTCTGAGAGGCCTGATTAATTTGTCAGATACCGACGCCCTCATAACTTCTCTAATAGCATCTGTAGAAGTTACTCTCGTTATATTTAATCTACTGGCAACTATAGTGGCAATAGTAGACTTACCCACACCAGTTGATCCACCAATAAGTATTATAATTGGCTTTTCAAGTTTACCCACAGACTGCCAGAGAAGATATCTCTCAGCATATTCAAGACCGGCTCTTTCTTTTACAAACCTGAATGCTATAGCTCTTAACTCGCTCAGCGGTAGAGAATAAATCTTATTTTTAACAAAATATTCCTGTATTTCACTGGCAATTTTATATGCAGTCAGAGTATCAAGCCCGGTTACTGAAATAGATGAGGCAAGTATTCCTTTTGAGAAAGGCAGTCCACTTTTTTTATCAGAAATCATCACAACACTGGAATCGGTTTTATTTTTATTATTATTTGATTCCATTATTTTTTTCTCTCCTTCTGGAATAGTCTTTTTAATTCTTTCTTTAAAATATCTTCGCCTTCCAGTATAACAGGAGCATTGTTCATGTATACCACTTCTTTTTTATTTTTATGTGCGTAATCTGTTAGAATATCAACAGAAGCTGCTTTTAGTTCCGTCAATATAGTTTCATAATCCTTATTTTTTTCAAGGTCTATTTTTAGTTTCTCTCTATTACTTAAATTAAAACTTATTTTTTGAATTCTGCATTTAAAATTATTCTCCATGTACTCTTTAATTTTTTGTTCAATATCTGTACTTGCAGTCATAGCCATAAATATTTTCTTTCCCTTTATATCAGTTAAAGGCTGCGGTCTGAAAATTGTTTTTATTACAGGAGCACATGGATTTATCTCTCTTACCCTATCTTCAAGAAAATTTATTTTATCCCTGTCCGCTACAGGTTCTTCACACTGGGTTAATATTATTAAATCTGCAGATATTATCCTGTATATACCCAGATAACCAACTATACTTTCCCAGCTCTGGGCTGCACTTATGACACAAATACATGAATCCGTTTCCACATCTGGAATTGAAGCACCACTTCCCTCAACTATTACAAGGTCGGGATTTAATTTTTCTGCAATTTTTACACCTTCTTTTACATTTGACATAAAAATTTTTCCTCCAAATCCTCCTCCGCATCTCCTGCAACCAACTGTAGTTACCCTGCTGGTAAGAGCATCTTCTATATAATCAGAACTTGCATGCATACCTTTACTATTGATATCAAGCAAGTACTCGGGTGTGATATCAATTCTATCGCCTCTTATTACCTGTGGTTCACGAGGACCACCCCTGCCCATTGCTATCACACATACACTGATACCCTCATCTGTAAATATTTTCGATACATAAGAACTAATTGCAGTTTTTCCTATTCTTTTTCCCGTACCTATAATAGATAAAGCTGGTTTTTCGCAGTGAATATTTTTTTCCTCATAAGAAAATAAGAAATCAGGGCCCATGTAACTGCATTTACTGGCGAGACAATATGAAGCTATTTTCATCCTGATAATATAATTAACTACCGGCTCATCACTCAGATCATAGGCAATATCAGGTTTAAAATAAGCGAGGGCTTTTTTAAAATCAGTATCAATATTTGAAATCATATAAACTCTGTCACCAAAAAAATCCTCAATATTTTTTATTGATAATTTTTCTGTTCCTCCAAGAAAAATTATACCTTTAAAATTCCCTTCATAGATTCTCTTAAGTTCCGAAATCGCGTCACGGGTTACCTGTGGATAATGTTCACCATCAATCAATGCAACAAGGTCTTTATCTTTATTGCTTTTTCTCTTTAATAAATTTATCACAGAGTTTACTCTTTTTCTCCTTTCTTTCTACGCCCACTATTTTTTCAATCTTATCAAAAGGTGACCTTCTATATATATCTATTTCTTTATCCCTGACATAGATAATATTATAACTTGGCTCAATCTTTCCTCTCAGTCTTAAACAGGAAACCGTTCCTGCTGTAACTAAAAGCATATCTTCTACTCTCCATAAATATGGAACATGTTTATGCCCGCAAAGAACCATATCAACTCCAGCATCAACTATTGTTTCCAGAACATCGCCTGCATCATTTACAATATTTCTTTCCCTGCCTGTGTTTGGAATTGATACCAGATGGTGGTGCATGGCAAATATTTTAAAAGTATCTTCACTGTATTTACTGAACTCATTTTTAATCCATTCATAATGCTCTCTTCCTATTTGCCCATTATCAATATCTGGCTCGGTAGAATCAGCAGCAACAATAGCTACTCTATTATTATTGAATGAAATATATCTATCTCCAAAAATATCTTCAAAATGTATATAGCCTACATTCCTGGAATCATGATTTCCAAGCTGGACAATAATATTTTTGCATTTTATTGGTGAGAGGTAATTCTTTACAGTATCATACTCCATGCGGAAACCATTGGCAGTAAGATCCCCGGTTATTATAACTATATCAGGCCCGAGTTCGTTTATTTCATCAATACACCTGGTAAGCAAGCTTGGTACAAAATGCACTTCTCCTACATGAAGATCGGATATCTGTACTATTACTGTTTCCCCGATTTTTCGTGTCATTATTTCCTTTCCATAATAGTCCCTTAATTTATACCATAAAAGTTTTGTTTCCTCAATTTTATAAAAAGAAAAAG
>JAQVEM010000189.1 GCA_028697935.1 Actinomycetota bacterium | reverse complement strand
AAAAGGATATGTCCAGTCTCCTTTAAAGTATATTGCATTTATTAGATACATTACTGCATCAGGAGGTATACTATCTATCATCTTATCAATTTTTCCTTTTGTTTTTTCTTCTATCCAGCTATTTATCCTTCCAGGTGCATCTGGAGAAGAAAAATCAATTTCACTAACTTCAGCGTCAAAGTATTTTTTATTTTTTTCTATAAATTCTTCTCTTACATCATAGCCAGATCTGTACCAGATAGAATTTGCTATTCTGGTATCTATATCGGTATCTGCACTTATTATACTCTTTATAAGGATACTAAAGTTCTCATTTAAGCTACCCGGGTCAAATCCATTAAAATTTAGCGCTTTTTTTATTGCTGAAGCGGTAGTGCCTTCTGCACCGTTATATGCCATTGTAAGGGCTGTAAGAATTGAGAGAGGAGATATAAATATATTCTTACCTTTATCTTCTTGGGTAAGCTCTTTAAAGATACTGAATCCAAACTCTGTATTAGAAGAAATAAACCTACTATCTACTGAAGATACCAGGTTACCTAGCTCTTCAGGGGTAATTTCTTCTTCCGGGGCTGCAGTCTCTTCATCCCGGGTTTCTTTACCAGGGACTGTACCTTCTTTTTCTTTTGAAGTGCAATTTGTTAATAAGGCTGGCATAATTGTAAGTATAGCTATAATAAGAATAGTAGTAGCTAACCTTATCTTAGCAGTTTTCATAATAGACCTCTCCTCTCCTAATAATTATTTATTATCATTTATTTTAACAATTTATTAGTTTTTATCTTCCTAGCTATTTATTAATCTAACGGCGCTTTATTAATCCTGTTATTTGATAATTTAGCAGTATCTTACCTGACTTACTACTCAGTAAACGTTGTAAGATACGAGATTATAGACGGGTCAATATTTGTATCTTACCTGCCTTACTACTCAGTAAACCGGTAGTATTTTATATGCCCTATTTTATCTATCCTGCTATCAGCACATTACTTCATTTTAATAAGTTCATTATATATGTCATTATATATATTCGATAATTATCACATGTAAATTAAGGCAGGTAGAGATAAAAATATAATTTAAAAGATTTAAAGAGAAGATAAAATGGATAAAAAGACTTAATTAACAGTTCCGGTTATCTTATGGCTTCAGTTACCTCATGTTTTCAGTTATTCCGCAGTTCCCGTCACTTCTACCTTTAAATTCTCTTCTCCTGATTTTATAAACATTTGATGTTCCTTAATTCTACCCGGACTGAAGCCGTCAAGCGAGATAACCTCTATTCTGGATTCACTTCCATCTGCGGCAAGCATGGTCAGTTTAAAAGTTCCATCAAAAGTTAATGCGTCGCTTATATTTTTAATCTGAATTTTTAAACTACCACTATCAATAATTTTATATGAAAAGAGTATAACTTCCTTTATATTCTCTTCAATTACTTTCTGCTCTCCAAGAGAGTAAAAATACATGTTCTCAAAAGTTATAGCTCCTTCTTCTAAAGACATGGTTAAAGCTGACTCATCAGCAGCCTCTGTCTCCTCTTCTGCAACTTCTGCCTTCTCTTGTTGTTTTTCTGCTGCAGCTTCCTCATACTCTTCTCCTCGCGGCAAAACAATTACTTTTTCTTCCGCCGGTATTTCTTCCTCTTCTGTAGCTTCCGCCGGGTAATCACCTCTTGTACTCATATACTTTACTGTAAAAATAGAGCCCACAACCAGTACTAATACCACTGAAACGGCCATAGCAAAACTCCTTATACGTTTCATTTTTATATTTGCCATTGCCGGCTCTCTGTAGCTATCTTCCTGTGTTACTACAATTTCATCACCAATCTCAAATACACCATGGGGTATCTTTTGTCTGATAAATTGCCCATCTTTTGTTAAAACTATACAATAATCTTTACCTATTTCTATTATTACACCTTTCATTTCTTATCGCCCCTACCTGTATCTACATAGCTCAGGCCATTTATTATTGCCAGAACCATCGCTATTATATATATTCGTCCGCGCTCCAATTTTTTGCGATGTACCCATGTAATATCTTCAATTTCTTTTAACGGAAGTTTCCTTGTTTCCATCAGGGTTTTTAAAATAGGACCATTATTTACAATAATCCTGGCTATTTCTATATATTCTTCTCTGAGGCTGTCATCCTTTGGAGACACAGAAGCTAACTCTTCCAGATTGATTCCCCATTTTTCTAATTCTGCTCTGTATTCTATTATTTCCAGTATTCTTTTTTCTTTTTCATCATCAACCCCATATTGTTCTAAAGAACCAGCATCCATAAGTTGACTGTTTGGAATGCTATCATTGTCAAAGCTATAGGTTTTTTCTCTCATTTTTTTGCGGTAATAATCAATAAGACGCATGTTTATTACCAGTTTCGCAAAGCTTAAAAACTTACCCTTTTTCTTATCATATGAATCCATCGCTTCCTTAAAAGCTAAAAGGGCAACTGATAGCTCCTCGTCAACACCATATTCAAGGAATCTGCCTGCTCTTTTTTGAGCAACACTGGCAATAAATGGTTTGAATTCAAAAATAAGCCGGCTGGCTTTTTGTTTATCGTTTCTTTCTTCTATTACTCTGCTGTCAAGCGATTGTTTGTGTAACACTAAGATTATTCTCCTGATTATCTATACCATTATCCCTGTTTAGTTTACCTTTATATCTATATCTCTATTTATATTTATCTATTATTACAATTACAGCTTTTTGACTGCCAGGCTTTTGTCTGCATACCCGCACTGTTATCTACATACCTATCTATATTTCTACACATGCTACATCATACCTTCACTTCATATTTATTGTAATATTATATCATCCCTATTCCCATT
>JAQVEM010000188.1 GCA_028697935.1 Actinomycetota bacterium | reverse complement strand
TTAGAGATGATGCTCTCCTTTTTGGTGAATCCCAGTCCTGTATTGTTGTATCCTTGCCTCGGAAAAATCTGCCTTTATTAGAAGATATTGCCCTTAAATATAAGGCACCTATACAGATATTAGGAGAAGTAGGAGGGGATAGTTTAAGATTTGGCAATCTGGTAGATTTAAAAATTGATAAAATTATAAAATCCTGGGAGAAATATTTTAATAATGTATGAAGAATGTGGCATTTTTGGTATTTATCCCAAAGATTTAAAGACCAATATAGCTCAGTTGAGCTATTTGGGACTCCTTGCGTTGCAGCATAGGGGGCAGGAAAGTGCTGGCATTGCTGTTGGTAGTAGGAAAAACATATTGATTTATAGAGACCTGGGGCTGGTAGCTGAAGTTTTTAAGAAAGATATACTAAGCACTTTGAATGGAGATATTGCTATTGGCCATGTAAGATATTCTCCTAAAGATTCCAATAGCTGGGAAAACAGCCAGCCTATATTGCAGCAATTTGCAGGTGGCTCTTTTGCTTTAGCCTTTAATGGTAATGTAATCAACAAAAGTGAGTTGAGTTCAGTATTAGCCAGATGTGGTAAAAATTTTAACGGTTCTCTGACCGATAGCAGGCTGATTTGCAGGCTGATTGAGGCAACTAAAGAAAAAGATTTGGAAAAAGCAGTACAGAAGGCAGTAAAGCAGATAAAAGGAGCCTTCTGTCTTGTTATTTTAAGCGAAGATAAATTAATTGGCTTAAGAGATGCTCATGGTTTTCACCCACTGGTTTTGGGAAAAATTAAGGATGGGTATGTGTTAGCCTCAGAAGATAGTGCATTTTCAATAATTGAGGCTCAATATATAAGGGAAGTACAACCAGGAGAAATGGTAATAATCGAAAAAAATGATTTTAAAACCAAGCAGGTATTTCCCTCTACCAGGAAGAGTCTATGTATTTTTGAATATGTCTATTTTGCACGCCCCGATAGTAATGTTTTCGGTGAAAATGTTGCCGAAATACGAGAAAGAATTGGTGCAAGGTTAGCCATTGAACAACCTGCTAATGCCGATATAGTTATTTCTGTTCCTGACTCAGGTCGATTCGCTGCCCTGGGCTATGCTCACCAAGCTGGTATAACCTATCAGGAAGGGTTGATGAAAAATCCCTATATTAGCAGGACCTTTATTCAACCTGATCAAGCGTTGAGAGAATATTCAGTTAAAATAAAGCTTTCCGCAATTACCAGCATTGTGGCAGGAAAGAGAATAGTTATGGTTGATGACTCAATTGTAAGGGGGACTACCAGTCGTAAACTGGTTAAATTACTGAAAAGGTCCGGGGCAAAGGAAGTACATGTTAGAATAAGTTCTCCTCCGGTAAATTTCCCCTGTCAATATGGTACAAATACGCCAGACAGAGAAGAGCTATGGACTAATCGTTTTTCTATTGAGAAACTGAGACAGTGGATTGAGGCAGATTCCCTGAGTTATATCAGTCTGGAAGGACTGACTGGGGTTTTTCAGAAAAATAAACCTGCTGATTTTTGTACAGCCTGTTTTTGCGGTAGGTATCCATTATAGAAAAGTATAATGTATACTGTATAAAGTATACCAAAAGACATGGTTAATAGAAATGTTAGCAAGTTTTTTAAAATAGTAATAATGGAATAAAAAAATTTTCATGCTGTTAAACTAATTACAATAACAAAACCATAAGGATAGATTTTTTTGTTTTCATCAGGAAAAACTATTATTCAATTTAATTAAAATATTATAATTATTTGATTTTGATTTTAACGGTATACCCAATACTATAATACCATTATATACTGCCAGAAAAAAGGAAAGGATGGTATGTAATATGAGCAATGCATACAAGAAGGCTGGTGTTGATATTGAATTAGCCAATAGCATTATTGATAAGATCAAACCCCTGATTCATTCTACACATATTCCTGGAGTTATGAGCGAAATTGGTCATTTTGCGGGATTGTTTTCATTAGCCCAGGAAAATATTTCAGACCCGGTGCTGGTATCAGGTACTGATGGTGTAGGGACCAAGCTGGTGATCGCAAATCTATTAAAAAAATACGATACTATAGGCATTGACCTGGTGGCAATGTGTGTTAATGATATTCTAACCTGTGGTGCCAAGCCAATATTTTTTTTAGATTATATGGCAGCGGGTAGGTTAAGGGAAGAAGAGACGGTGAATATTTTAAAAGGAATAGTGCAGGGTTGCAAAATTGCCGGTTGTGCTCTATTAGGAGGAGAAACAGCAGAAATGCCCGGATTTTATAAGGAAGGGGATTATGACCTGTCAGGTTTTGCAGTTGGGATAGTGGACAGAAAAAAACTCATTTCAGGACATAGCATTGTTCCTGGTGATACCATAATTGGCCTGGCTTCTTCGGGGTTGCATAGTAATGGCTATTCACTGGTGAGAAAAATCTTCTTAAGTGAAGAGGGATCCAGTTTAAATAAAAATATACCATCTTTGAATCTTAGTTTAGGCGAAGAACTGTTAAAGCCCACTAGGATATATGTATCTACAATTTTAAGCTTGTTAAAAGAATTTAAAATTAAAGGAATTGCTCATATTACCGGAGGAGGTTTTATTGACAATATTCCGCGCATTTTACCAGCAAATGTAGCTATTACTATAGATAGAGATAATTGGCCAATTTTGCCTATTTTTAGACTAATTGAGGAGAAGGGCAATATTGCCCTTTCTGAGATGTTTCATATCTTTAATATGGGTATCGGTTTGGTTTTAGTGGTCGCTAAGGAAGATGAAGAAGCTGTTTTGACAAGATTGTTCCAATTACAAGAACAAGCCTATATAATAGGGAAAGCACAAATGAGAACAGAAACA
>JAQVEM010000031.1 GCA_028697935.1 Actinomycetota bacterium | reverse complement strand
CCTAATTTTTTTGCACGGAATCTTGTTAAAAACAAAAGCAAAACAATTGGTCTCTTAATACCGGATATAATAAACCCTGTTTTCCCGGAAATGGCAAAAGGTATAAGTGATAAAGCTTTTTTAAAAGGGTATACAGTATTTCTGTGTAATACAGAATCTTCAGTTATAAAAGAAACCGAAATTTTAAAAAATCTATTAGAAAAAAATATAGCAGGTGTTATTTTTATTTCAACAGAAATGAACAAGTCTAAAGGGGACTTCCAGCATTATTTGTATTTATATAATAATAATATTCCAACAGTTTTCATAAATGGAATGCTAAAAGACATCGATATTCCTTTTATTAGAATTAATGAAGAAAAAGCTGGCTATCTTGCTGCAAAACATATGCTGGAAAAGGGAATAAAAAAAATTGCATTCCTTGGCGGCTCGTTAAAATTTACACCTACTTACGAAAAACTGCAGGGCTATAAAAAAGCACTTAAAGAATCCGGGCTACCTATTGAAAAAGAATACATAATGTTTGATAACTATAATGTAGAAACCTGCTTTATGAATGCTATCAAACTACTGGAATCTGACAATAAACCCGAAGGGATAATAACAGCAAGTGATGTTTTAGCAATAGAAGTAATTAAAGCAGCCAGTACAAAAGGACTTAATGTTCCAGAAGATTTAAAAGTTATAGGATTTGATGATATAAGTTTTTCTTCTACCTATACTCCTTCTATAACAACAATTGCACAACCAAAATATGAGATGGGTGCTATGGCATTAGAGATGTTAGTAAACCTCATAGAGAAAAAAGATATACCCAGAAGAAACATTCTGGTTGAACCCAGGCTTATAATAAGAGATTCATGCCCGTAGATTTTATTTTAAATTTTATTTATATTATTAGTTCTGTAACATTAAAATTTTAAATAATTATGAAAAGCTTAAAATATGGAAAAACTATAGATATTACTTCAATTTCTGAATCAATTCCTGAATCAATATCTGACAGCTTTAGTAGTACACTTAAAACGACCGGTGTCTCAAGTCTTGACTGTGGCCTTATTTCTTATAAACAGGCCTATGAAATGCAGCTTAAAATTTTTGAGATAATAAAATCTGAATCCAGACCCGGTATTATCCTTCTTCTTGAACATAACCCTGTTATAACAATAGGTAGTAATAAAAATTTAAAAAACCTTCTTGTAACGGAAGATAAACTTAAATTAAAAAATATAGAATTAATCCAGTCTGACCGTGGTGGAGATATAACTGTGCACTCACCAGGGCAGATTGTCTGTTATACAATTATAAATCTTGCTTTGATGCAAAAAGATTTGTCTCTTTTTGTTTATAATCTTGAAGAAGTGATAATAGATGTTCTTAAAAGATATGGTATTCATGCAATAAGAATAAAGGGGTGTAGAGGAGTATTTGTAAATGGTTATAAAATTGCTTCCATTGGTTTAAAGGTAAAAAGATGGGTCACGTTTCACGGCTTTTCCCTGAATGTAAATAATGATTTAAAATATTTTGATTATATAATAGCCTGTGGCCTCAGAGAACATCCACAAACTTCAATGAAAAAAATTTTAAAGAGACCGGTAAACATTCTCAATATTAAGGAAGAAATAATAAAAAGTTTCAGTAATATCTTTAAAATACCTGTAAATAAAATCACAAATTTTTAAGGAATATTAGAAAATACTGGTCGACTTTTCAATTACTATTATTTGACTCTAATTTTTATTACTATTTCTTTTATAACCTTTGTTACTGCTTTATCCATCAATATTTTTGCTTTTGCTGCTACTTTTACTCTTCCCCTTTATGTTCTCTTTCATATTGCTATCATTATTGCTTTTGACGCTATTCTTCTCACAGCTGCTGCTTTTTTTATTACTTTTATCACTTTTTTTACTACCCTCTCCATCTTCCTTTTTTAATACTTCATACATTTCCTTAAATACTTCTAATGGTTCTTCAAACAATCTTTTTGGAAAAAAGGGAAGCAGCGTCGCAAAAGCTTTCCTAATATCATCAGTCATCCGTCGTGGTTTTGTCAGAACCCTATCTATAAAATCTTCTGCAAAAACAGTTCTCAGATGGCGCCTGTCAATCTCTATTTTCTTATTACAATTGTCACAGACAACTCTTCTCAGGTAATTCCCGACATAATATACTGTATGAGGCGATTCTTTATTACAGTTTATACAAAAAAGTATTATTTTTGTTTCTTTATCCTTTATCACCGCTAACCACCTGCCAGCTTAGTAATCTTATTATTATAACATTAAATAATATCCAGAATCTCTGGCTCTGTTATTCTTTCTTATTTCCTTATTATTCTATTTTTAAATTCTACAGGATTTTACAGTAAATATTCTTACCCTTATCATATATGATTATAATAAATTCGTACATTTTAGAATTCTTCCAGACGAACTATGCCATAATAATCTAATATTAAATACTTATAACACCCTTATTATAATAACACATAAAAAATCATAAATTATTAACTTTTTTAGCTTTTTTAAGTATCATAAAACTTTCGTTCTTGAAAGACTAAATATCACAGTTATTTTCTGCTGATGCACAGCAATTTCTACAGGATAATAAAGACCGGCAATCAATGCTAATAGTTTTCTGTAGCAGTACTTTTCATAATTTCTAAATTATTTTGAACATTTGTACAGTATATAAAAAATTATTTAATCACAATGCTATATTTGATTACAGATAATTTCAAGCTTTAGAAAAGCTTTAGAGGCCTTAATTCCCTCTTATACAAATTGGGTAAAATAGGTAAAATAAGACCAGAAAAAATACTTTATACCCGGCCGAAAGCAGTAATTTATCTATCAATTCATAACCTGTTTTTTTTATTTATTCTATATTTTCACTTTAACTTTAAAAGTATAAAAACTGGCAGTGGGATATAACCGCTATTCTTAAATAGTTAAAAATAATTCACATATTTCCTGTACTATTTATCATTTTTTAAGTATATTTTTAGAAATATCTGGACTATAACAGAGCATTAAATGTATGTTTTAGCTTATAATTCATACAGAATTTATAAAGTTGTACATTGCCAGTTTTAAAGTAAATATTTATTTAATTTTTAAATATGGATATCAAAGAACAAAAGCAAAAAATAAAATTAATAGTATGTGATGTAATTTATGATGAATTAAAAAATAAGTTAACAGAAGAATGGGACGTGACAAATTTCGAAAAAAGCCTCCATGAGCATAGTGATAAGCTTAGAGAAAAGCTTCAGGAAGAAATAAATAAATCACAGAATTATGATATTATTGTCCTCGGATATGGCCTGTGTGGTAATGGAACGCTCGGACTGGTTTCTCCAAAAGTACCTATTGTCGTACCAAAGGTTGATGATTGCATAACACTACTCCTGGGCTCCACAGCGGAACGAAAAAAACAATTGAAAATTGAGCCAGGAACTTATTTTCTAACCCGGGGTTATATTGGTGAGACCGGCGATTTTATCTTACCCGGTGTATCTGAAATTAAAAATAAGTTTGATGAAGATACATTACAATGGGTAGTAAAAGAAATGTTGAAGAATTACAGAAAAATTGCTTTCATTGATACCGGGAATTATAATTCTACAGAATATAAAGAAAAAGCCCGGAAGGAAGCTATAAAACTGGGCTTAAAATTTGAAGAGATAAAGGGTTCTAATAATATCCTTGATAAGATTATTAACAAAAACTGGAATGGCCAGTTTATAATTATAAGACCTGGTGTCAGGATAACTTCTGATATGTTTGAATAATAATAATAAGAAGAAGAAGAAGAAGAAGAAAAATAATAGGAATAAGAAGAATTAGAAGAATAGAAAAATATATAATAAGAATGAATTTTAAGTGTATTAAGTTATAAATAGATGTAAATAACGAAAGGAAATAACATGCCAACAATAATAACAGGAAAAAATTGCGAGGTTAAATTTGGTCCGGGTTTGCCAACAGTTATTATAGGTGAAAGGATTAATCCTACCGGTAGAAAAAAACTGGCAGAAGAATTAAAAAAAGGTAATCTTGAAATAGTTGAGGAGGATGCCAGAAAACAGGCAGAGGCAGGTGCTGACATAATAGATGTAAATGTTGGTGCCGCCGGAGTGAATGAGGTGGAGATGCTTGTAAAAGCGATAGGTAAAGTGATGGAAGTTACTGATAAACCTATTTGCATTGATTCATCAAATCCAGAAGCAATCAAAAAAGCTGTTGAGGCATATCCTTATAAAGCTTTAATAAACTCAGTAAATGGAGAAGAAAAATCTATAGAAACAATTCTTCCTATAGTAAAAGAAAGTGGTAGCGCAGTAATATGTCTGCCTATGGATAAAAAAGGTATCCCTGGCAGTGTTGATGAAAGACTAAATATAACAAGTAAGATTATTCAGAAAGCAGAATCTTTAGGTATAAAGAAGGAAGATATCGTAGTTGACTGCCTGGCAATGGCTGCTGCTACAGATCCTTCTTCAGTAAGAGTTACCCTCGAAACTATCAAAAAAGTTACTGATGAGATTGGCGTTTCCACTACACTGGGTGCTTCTAACGTTAGCTTTGGAATGCCAGACCGACCACTGTTAAATATCCTTTTTTTATCCATGGCTATACTAAATGGCCTAACGAGCCCCATACTTGACCCTCTCACTGATGGCATACTGGAGGCAGTAAGGGGCGCTGATTTTCTTGCGGGTAGAGACCCGTATGGCATGAATTACATCACAGCGCAGAGAAACAGGGTTAGATAAATTTTAACCTATAAAATTTTATCCTTATAATAAAAGGAAAGATTTATATTTTTGTTTTTTTATTAAGTTTTATTCCTTATATTCCTTAACAATTTTTAAAGTCTTTTATAAATTTTTGTAAATATTAATAATGGAATTAGCATGACAGGAAAAAAAATTAAGATAGAAATTGAGCCAGCAGGTAAAATAATTTTTCTAGAAAATCCGGTTAATGGGCTTGATGCTATCTTAAATTCAGGTATTAATCTAAAATCTGAATGCGGGGGCAGGGGTACCTGTGGTAAATGTAAAATAATTATCATGGATAATAAAGATAACATTACCCCCGGCAAACTGGAAAAAAAGATTTTAACTGATAAAGAAATAAAACACGGAGTTAGACTGGCCTGCCAGCAAATATTTGACAGAAATTTAAAAATATTTATCCCTCCCTCATCTCTGATCGAAGAGCAAAAACTCCAGATTGAAGGTGAAGAGTTGGATATCAGAGTTGACCCTATCTGCAAAAAATATTTTCTTAATCTTAAAAAAGCAACACTTGAAGATCTAAAGTCTGATTTTAGTCGAATAAATGAAACTTTAGATAAAGAATATGGAAAGAAAGCCAGAAATATAGATTTTAAAATTTTAACCCAAATGCCTCTAGCTATAAGAGAGAATTCCTGGAAGGTTACAACTACACTAAGAGAAAAAGCAAAAGAAAATGAAATAATTTTTATTGAAGGTGGAGATAAAACTGCTAACAATTATGGAATAGCCGTAGATCTTGGTACCACAAAAATTGCTGTTTTGCTTATAGATTTATTAAGGGGAGAAACCATAGACAGTATTGGTATTATGAATCCCCAGATAGCGTTTGGTGAAGATGTGATGTCCAGACTGGGTTTTGCTATGAATGATAAGCACAATTTAAGAAAAATCCAGAAAATTGTAATAGATTCCATAAACAAAACCCTAAAAAAACTCTGCAATAGAAACAAAATAAATCCGCAGCAGATAATTGAAATGACAGTTGTTGGAAATACTGCCATGCATCATCTTTTTCTGGGGCTACCTGTAAGGCAGCTTGCTCTATCTCCTTTTATACCTTTGACAAATAGTGCTATTGATTTAAAAGCAAGAGAAATCGGTATTGATATATCACCTGGAGCATATCTGTATATGCTTCCCCCGATAGCAGGTTTTGTGGGGTCTGACCATCTGGCTATGATTCTTGCAACCAGATTATATGAACAGGAAGGAAATTGCATAGGAATAGATATAGGAACAAACACAGAAATTGCACTAAAGACCGGAAAAGGCATTGAATGCGTTTCTACTGCTTCGGGCCCGGCTTTTGAAGGAGCTCATATAAAGTGCGGAATGAGAGCAGCTCCTGGAGCAATAGAAAAAGTTACAATTAACTCTGATACATACATTCCCGTTATCAAAACCATAGACAATAAAAAACCTGCAGGAATCTGTGGTTCTGGAATTTTAAGTTCTATATCGGAACTATTAAAATCTGGAATAATAGGTAAGAGTGGTAAATTTAATCCTGATAAAAAATGCCTCTGGAAAGACGATAAAGGGAATCTGTGTTATGTATTATTTCCTCAATCTTACTATAAAAGTATAGAAAATAAAGAAAGCAAAAGCATTAAAAAATTAAATAAAGGTACAGAAATAGCCGGTAAAGATTCAGCAAATCTAAAGGAATTAAAGTACAGAGATAACATCATTTACATAAATCAAAAAGATATAGTAGAAATACAGCTTGCCATAGCAGCTATCAGAACGGGGATAGATATTCTTATGGAGAAAAATAGCATTGGATCAAATAAGATTAATAAGATAATTATCGCTGGTGCATTTGGCTACTATATTAATCCCGGAGACGCTATAAATATAGGAATGCTCCCGCCAATTCCTCCTGAAAAAATAACTCTGGTTGGGAATTCAGCTGCTGTGGGCACAAAGATGGTACTAATCTCCAGAAAAGAGAGAGAATTTGCTGAAGAACTTGCCCGGAAAATAAAATACCTTGAACTAACAACACACCCTGCATTTAGTGAATTCTTTATTAAAAATACTTTTTTCCCCGGGTAAGATAAATGAGATAGAGCTATAAAATTAAAATGTTGTGCACAGCTATATAAATTTGAACGTCAAATATTGTAGAGGCTAAGTTTTTTTACTATCTTTATCAAGTTTTCGGTAACCGGTATATTAACTGGTGAATTACCAGTGAACCCCCTTGAAATTGCAATTTTATCTGATAAAATTATAGCAATTTTGACCGGATTTTACTGAATAATAACATTATAGAAATGTAATTTCCCGTAGCCTATATTCAAGGAAGGTAGGGGATTTTACTGAATAATAAAATTATAGAAATGATTAAATTATAAATTATTTAAATAAAAAGAAAGGGTATAAATGGCAAAATATCAGGATCTTGCAGATGCAATTATCAAGGGTGATAATGTAGCCAGTAAAGAAATAACTCAGAAATTATTGGAACAGGGTATAAATCCTGTCGAGGTTTTAAATGAAGGACTAATAGCCGGTATGGACGTAGTAGGAAAAAGATTTAAAGCTAATGAAATGTATATACCAGAGGTCTTAATTGCTGCCAGAGCAATGCATGCAGCAATGGATATTTTAAAACCACTGCTTGCAAAATCAGATGTTCCTTCCAGAGGGACAATACTTATAGGTACAGTTGAGGGAGATCTTCATGATATCGGTAAGAATCTGGTAATAATGATGCTCGAAGGTGCTGGATTTACTGTAATAGATTTAGGTATAGATGTTCCTACAGAAAAGTTTGTTGAAGAAGTAAAGAAAAACAAAGCTCAAATTTTAGGTCTTTCTGCATTACTTACTACAACTATGCCAGTAATGAAAGATGTAATAGAAGCTGTAAGAGCAGACGATGAAATAGAAAATACCAGAATAATGGTTGGAGGGGCACCACTGACTCAGGATTATGCTGATTCTATCGGAGCAGATGGATATGCTCCTGATGCATCCAGTGCCGTGGATCTTGCTAAAGAGCTTTTATTAAATTGAGTAATTTCATTAGAATTAAAATATAAATATCAGCGCTATTTTTTCTTAATTTAGCTTGCTTTTATTTTTAACCCTTCTTCTGTCCGTAGTAGGCATCTTTTCCGTGTTTTCTTAAATAGTGTTTATCAAGAAGGCTCTTTTTTATATTAAGAGATTGTGAATTAATTATCATTGTAAACATTGCAACTTTAGCAATATCCTCCAGCGCAATACTCATTTCTACTGCTTCATCTGCACTAACCCCCCAGCTAAAAGGGCCATGACATGCAACAAGAACTGCTTTAATGCTATCATAGTCCCTCGATT
The DNA here is from genome assembly GCA_028697935.1 of Actinomycetota bacterium. Classification (GTDB taxonomy): domain Bacteria; phylum Actinomycetota; class Humimicrobiia; order Humimicrobiales; family Humimicrobiaceae; genus JAQVEM01. The sequence continues at coordinate 4,211 of JAQVEM010000031.1, read as the reverse complement.
TAAAAGTGTTTACAATAAGCTTTCCTGTTTCCAGTTCATAGTCACCTTTTATACCACTATCGCTTATAACATCTGTGCAGGGTATCTCTCCATAAAAAAAATCAGCATGGGTGGTGCCAAGACAGGGTATAGGCTTACAGGACTGCGCCCACGCTGTTGCAAAAGTAGAATGCGTGTGGGCAACGCCGCCTATATCCTTAAAATTTCTATAAAGCTCAAGATGAGTTTTTGTATCGGATGAGGGATTCAGTTTTCCCTCTATTTTTACTCCATCAAGATTTAAAACCACTATGTCCCTGTATGTAAGACTCTCATAAGAAACTCCACTTGGTTTTATTGCTACAAGGGACCTTTCTCTATCAATCCCTGATACATTACCAAATGTAGAAGTAACAAGTCCACTCCTGTAAAGTTTAATATTTGCCCTGCATACTTCTTTTTTTAATCTTTCAATACCCATCTTCTTAACTCATTTTCTTAACTCATCTTCCAGTAAATTCCCGAGATTTTTATATCTTTTATATAAATCATCATAAATAATGGCATTATTTTTATCAGGCCTGTAAATGGTTTCAAATTCAGGTTTCATATTCTGCTGCGCTTCTTCAACTGAACCGTAGTAGCCTGCTGCTACAGCTCCAAACATAGCAGCCCCGAGGGCAACAGACTGTTCTGATTTTGTAACTTTTACAGGCATGCCGAGGACATCTGATAATATCTGAATGACAAACGGTGCTTTCCTGGGAACCCCTCCTATTGCTATGACTTCATTTATAGCAATATCTTCTTCTCTGAATCTTTCTACAATGGCTCTTGCTCCAAAAGCCGTAGCTTCAACCAGCGCTCTATACAGTGCCGGAGTATCAATTCCTAAAGTTATACCCAGAATTGCTCCTTTTAGCTTCTGGTCTGCATAAGGAGTTCTTCTTCCATTTAGCCAGTCAAGGGCAATAAGACTGCTTTCTCCGACACTTATTTTTGCGGCTTCTCTGTCAAGTGCAGGAAGAATTGATTTAACTGCATTTTTTATTTCTTTTTCATTCAGCACGCCGGAAAGAATATTTTCAACTGGCCAGGAAATGATATTGGAAAACCAGGCATATGTATCTCCGTATGCAGACTGCCCTGCTTCCAACCCTATCATACCCGGTATTACTGAGCCATCAACCTGTCCACATATACCTGCTACAAGTTTTTCACCTATTTCACTTTCAGGACTTACAGCTATATCACAACATGAAGTACCTATTATTTTTACAAAAGTCCCCGGCCTTATCCCGGCTCCAACAGCACCCATATGAGCATCGTATGCTCCTACTGTTACAGGTATGCCTTCTTTTAAATTCAACCTCGTTGCCCATTCCGGTGACAGCCCACCTGCAGGATTGTCAGAAGTATATGTCTTTGTGTATAATCTCTCCCTCAGACCTGAAAGCAGCGGCGATATTGATACAAGAAACTCCTCCGGGGGCAGGCCTCCCCAGGATTCATGCCACATTGCCTTATGGCCTGCCGCACACCTGCTTCGCTTCATAGTAAGTGGATCTGTATTGCCTGTAAGTATAGCCGGTATCCAGTCTGCATGCTCCACCCATGAATAGGAAGCTTCCCTTAATTTATTATCATTATTAAATATATGTAAAATCTTTGCCCAGAACCATTCTGAAGAATATACGCCTCCTTCGTACTTTGTGTAATCTTCTCCGCCCCAGGATTTAGCTACCCTGTTTATAAGTTCTGCTTCATCCACGGGAGTATGGTCCTTCCACATTACAAACATAGCATCAGGATTTTCAGAAAATTCTTCTTTTAAAGCAAGTGCGGTTCCGTTCCTATCTACAGGTCCGGCTGTTGAGCCAGTTGTATCCACTCCTATGCCTATTACATTTTTTGAGGCGTTTCCGGGAATTTTTTTAAGTGCACCTGTTACCGATTTTTCAAGAGATTCTATATGGTCCAGCGGATGCTGGCGAAATTGATTTTCTCGGGGTATACAGTATTTTCCTTCTGACCATCTTTTAAAACTGGATACATAAGATGATACTTCTCTACCATCTGACACATCTACAACCAACGCTCTTACCGAATCAGTTCCAAAGTCTATACCTATTACATATTTTGAATTATCCATGATGTTCTCTAACCAGAGTTATATATAATTATGCTCAACAATTAATTTAAAATTAATTTAAATCAAATCCTGCTTAATTTTTTCTTTATAATATAATGCCCTGCAATATTTGAGCTTTCCAGATCAAAAACATTATCAAAGACAATAGTAGTTGCGCCAATAATGCCGACATTCTCTCCCAGTTCTGAAAATCTGATATCATAATCACTCTTAACTTTTGGAAATGTATTTTTTGAAACTGATTCTTTAACTTTGCTTAAATATCTCTCACCAAATTTAATAACTTCGCCATGAATAATAACAAGTTCAGGGCTAAACATTTTAATCGTATTAGAAATACCTATACCCAGATATTCTGCATTATTATCCACGTTTCTTGTAACTATTTCATCACCATCACTGTAAAGGGCAAACAGGTCTTCCAGTTCTAAACCACCTTTATTATAGTCAGAAGACTTACCACTTTTTTTAATATCATTTTCAATATCCTCAAGAAGGGATGTGATAGAACATAGAGTTTCAAGACACCCCACGTTTCCGCAATGGCACACTCTGTTTCCAGCAAGATTTGTTATTAGATGTCCTACTTCTCCTGCCATTCCTTTATTACCAACCAAAAGCTTGTTATCCACAAAAACACCGGTGCCTATACCTGTTCCTGTTTCAACACAGACAAAATCTCTGACATCTCTGGCAAGACCAAAATTTTTCTCTGCAATTGCCTGAACCCTGCATTCATTTTCAATAAAAGTCGGGATTCCAATTTTTTCTTCAATTATCTTCTTTAATCTTATATTTTCCCATCCACTCAGGTTTGGAGAGAAAATAACGAGTCCTTCTTTACTGTCAATAATACCGGTAGCACCAATCCCGATTCCTATTATTTTTTCTTTATCAATTCTGGATTTTTTAATAACACCTTTTAAGCCACTAACAAGTTTATTAATCACAGCATCCGGTCCTAGCCATTCTTCGGTTGGAAACTTTACTATTTCAATTATATTTGAGCCCAGATCAGTTAAAGCAACTCTGATATTCCTAACACCTATCATAGCTCCCAGTATATAGCCTGCTCTGTTATTAAACTGAAGGAGTACAGCTTTTTTACCACCGGCGGAAGTAGAGTCACTTTTACCGATTTCTTCTATAAGGCCGTCTTCAATCAATTCGGCTATGTAAGCAGAAGTAGTGGGACGGCTTATTTTTAGTTCTCTGGATATCCCAATACGTGAGATCGGACCCATATCTATAACTATTTTTAGTATGTTCTTTTTATTTATTTCCTTTAGAGAAATATTATTCTCTTTATCTCTGTAAACCATAATTAATATTATATTAATTAGTTAAAACATCTCATCTGTTAATCATATATATACAATTTATTATCAGCAATTATTATACATTAATAATTATCATACATCAGATAATAAAAAAATCACCAGATAACAAACCCGATCAGTTTCTTTTACTACTATAATAGCTTAAAAATCTCATAGTAAAATTTTAAACTTCTACAATATCTATACCAGCAAATTTACAGAATAAATTTATTTCCTTGCTAAGGTCACCATAAATTATACTGGCATGATGCACAAAACCTTCTTCTATAACAGTTCTGTATAGCCTTTTCAAGTCTTTTACTTTAACCCACTTCCATGAACCTCTCAGCACCCTGCTGTCGGGTATTGCTTCGCCTGTCGTCGAAAGCATTCTGTATTTTCCATCTACTTCTCCTAGCCTGTTTATTGTTAAAGTCCCCTCTTTTAATTGAAACTCTGCTGTTCCATAACTTTTATCATATCCAATCTGCCAGCCAAGTACAGAGTGGGTATTAATCTTTGGTCTGCAGGTGCTGCACCTCAGGCTTACCGGTGCATTACCACAATGCCATGCAAGAAAGACATTTTCATTTTCCTGATTTTGTATGGTCCAATCAACAAAATGCGGTGCGCCCTGCCCGGCGGTTAAAAGATGCTGTATAACCATAGTAATTGCTCCATATATGTCAACCTCGCAGGCACACATTATGCCACTATCGGTGAGTCTTCCCATTGTGATACATGGGGACAGCCCGATTTCT
>JAQVEM010000030.1 GCA_028697935.1 Actinomycetota bacterium | reverse complement strand
GCAAAATCAGCCCCGGGATAATTTACCAGTCCGATCTTTTTACAACCAAATGTTATGGTTTTGTCAGCTTTCACTGCTACTCCCAGAATTTTGCCATCATCAGAATCTACACCCGAAGGTATATCTATAGAGTAAATCCTGAGATTTTTATTATTCTCTTTAGCCTTATTTATCACTTCAATTACTTCCTTTGAAGCACCATATATATTACTACCATGAAGACCAGTTCCAAATATAGCGTCTACCACAAAATCCGCTTCCCCTAATTTTTTACAAAAAAATAAATTAACTTCCCTATCTTCCGGATTCAAATAATAAATTCTATCTTTTCTGTTTTCCTGCAATTTTTTAAAGTAAAAAAAACTATCAGGGCTGATTTTTTCAGCAGAGGATATATGGAATACAGTAATATCCATTCCATAATCCATTAAATCTCCAGCGACAACAAACCCGTCACCTCCATTATTTCCACTTCCGCAGACAACAACGCCTCTCGCCGCTCTATTAAGCTCTTTACTTTCAAAATCTGTTATAATAACTTTAGATACACCATTACCTGCATTTTTCATTAAAAATTTTGAATTTATCCCACTGCTTATAGCTCTCGCATCAATCTCTGCAATTCTACTTCCTTTTAAAATTCTGGTTAATTTCATTTTTTTGTCTCCATTGCTTATTAACACCTGTCCAGCCTGATCAGGCTTTGACTTAAAGTATTGAATTTAATTCTACATTAATCACACTCCAAATAAATTCTAAGCTATTGCTTATTTATAAATCATATAATAGCTATGGCACAGGCTATAGCAAAATTTTCTGTTGCTGATACTGATATTTTTATATCTTTAATTTTAAGATTTTTGCTGAATTCAAACGTCTTCCCGTGTAGTTTTATAAAAGGAGCTCCACTATCCATATTTAAAAGTTCTATTTCTTTTAGCGAGACATTTTTACCAATACCTTCTGTTAGTGATTTTGCAACTGCTTCCTTTGCAGCAAAACGCGCTGCCAGACTTTGATATTTATTTCTCTTTTTTCTTTCGCAGTAATTTATTTCATTTTCTGTATAAACTCTTTTTAAAAAACCTGAATTTCTTTTAATAGTATACTTTATCCTTTCAACCTCAATTATATCAGTGCCTATGCCGTATATCTCCATAAAATTTTTATCCTGCCCGATTATAAATTCGATAATTAAAAATTTACTTAAAAATATATATAATTATATAAAGTATAGTACGAGAATATTATAACAGAAATTCCCCAAAAAAAAGAAAGCAAAAATTTTAAAAAAAGTTCTATTACATAGAATAAAAAAATAGTAATATTTATTAGAAGTGTTTTTTAATAACTAAAAAAGGAACTAACTTATGGATATTATCATAAAAGAAAATTATGATGAAATGAGTAAATGTGCGGCAGATATTATTGCAAATTGCATAAAATCAAAGCCTTCCTGTGTTCTCGGCCTTGCAACCGGGAGCACCCCTCTCGGAACTTATAGAGAACTTATAAAGATACACAGAGAGGAAGGCCTGGACTTTTCACAGGTAAGGACTTTCAACCTTGACGAGTATCTTGGTATCGGGATGGACCTCAGTAAACCTTATGAGGAAGATCAGAGTTATGCAAGGTTTATGTATGAAGAGTTTTTTAAATATATAAATATTAAAAAAGAAAATATCTATATACCAGATGGCCTCACAAAAGAGCCCGAAAAGTTTTGTCAGTGGTATGAGGATATGATAAAAAAAGCAGGAGGGATAGACCTTCAGCTTCTTGGAATAGGGGGAGACGGGCATATTGGATTTAATGAACCGGGGTCATCATTTTCTTCAAGGACGAGAGTTATACCCCTTACAGAACAAACACTGAATGATAACTATGAAAGTTTCTACAGGAAGGCAAAAATAAAAAAAGAAGATATGCCACATTTTGCTATTACAATGGGAATAGGAACTATTCTTGAAGCAAAACAATTGCTTATGATTGCCAGTGGAAAGAAAAAAGCAAAAGTTATTGCCAGGGCTCTTCAGGGTCCTGTCACAACAGAAGTACCAGCTTCAGCACTTCAAATTTTTAATGGGAAGGTAACTGTTGTTCTCGACAGAGAAGCAGCTTCTGAATTAAGTTGATGAAATGAAATAATAGTTTGTAAAATTTTATATAAAAATCCCAATTAATTCCAATTATTATAATTCGAGGTCATATTCTCTCAAAAATTTCTACAATCTCTTGACTTTACAGCCAACACACTTATTAAAATATCCCTAAAAATTAATTCTTTCTAGAATTACTGCTTATAACGATTTATTGTAATGGGTGTTTATGGTATTTTTATTTAATGTTTCTAATTTAATTTCTCTTCAATAACTCTGGCTATTTTACCGGCAAGTCTTTCGACTCCACTATTATCAGAACCTTCAAGCATTACCCTGCATATTGATTGAGTACCTGAATATCTTACAAGTACTCTTCCTTCATCACCAAGTTCTTTTTCAACTTCAGATATTACACTTCTTAACTCTGGTATTTCTTCAAGCGGGGCTTTTCTTTTAACTTCTACATTTATCAGTACCTGTGGATAAGTTTTCATAATTTTTGAAAGTTCGTAAAGAGACTTATTTTCTTTTTTCATAACCAAAAGTAGCTGCAATGCAGTTAATATTCCATCACCGGTTGTATGGTATTCCCTGAATATTACATGTCCCGAGTTCTCTCCACCCAGAATGCAATCATGTTTTATCATTTCTTCCAGTACATACCTATCACCAACCTTTGCTACTATATTCTTTATTCCCATTTCTTTAAGAGCAATTGATAATCCAATATTACTCATAACTGTCGTGACTACCGTATCATTTTTTAATTTATTTTCCTCTTTTAATCTTTTTGCACATATTGCTATTATCATATCACCATTTATTATATTGCCTTTTTCATCAACAGCTATTAATCTATCTCCGTCACCATCAAAAGCCAGCCCTATATCCGATTTAGTCTCAACCACTACTTTCGCAAGTGTTTCCGGATAAAGCGACCCACAATTAAGATTAATGTTTCGGCCATCCGGGTTTACATTTAACTCGATGACTTCGGCTCTCATTTCTTTAAAAAGTGTTGGAGCAACCTTATAGGTGGCACCATTTGCACAATCAAGAACAATTTTCATTCCTTCAAGATCAAGATATTTGGGAAAGGAATTTTTAAGAAACACAATATATCTTCCACTTGCATCTTCTTCACGGGTTACTCTTCCTAAATTTTCAGAATTAGCAAGTAGAGTAGGAAGTTTTCGCGAAAGCACGAGCTCTTCAATCTGTGATTCTTCATCATCTGATAGTTTATAACCATTTTTTGAAAATATCTTAATTCCATTATCCCTGTATGGATTATGTGATGCAGAAATTATTATACCCGCATCTGCATCAAGATTGGTAGTTAAAAAAGCAATACCCGGTGTCGGCATCGGACCAACAAGTATTACATCTGTTCCCATTGAACATATTCCAGCTACAAGGGAACTTTCTATCATATAACCGGAAAGCCTTGTATCTTTCCCGATTACAATTCTTGAATAATGCTTTCTTCCTTTTAATACATGTGCAATTGCCTGACCTATCTGCATAACCATATCCGGAGTAATCGGATATTCATTTGCAATTCCTCTTATACCATCAGTCCCGAATAGTTTACCCATATCTTTACCTCCTGACTTTTATATCCTATTGGAAAACCTTCCTACTATTGATTCTATTTTCTTACGATTATTTATATTCTCTTTCTCAGTACCTGTGTTTGTTTTAATTTTATTATAATTCCCGGAGGATAATATCCCCTTGCAGTTGCATTGGGATATAAAAGAACATCTTTACCAAGAAGAGTCCCCGGACTCGTAACACTATTACAACCTGTTTCTACACCATCTCCAAGTACTGCTCCAAATTTTCTTAGACCGGTCTCATACTTTTTACCATTAATATTAACTGTGATACTGGACTCAACCATTTTTAAATTTGCCAGTTTTGTTCCTGCACCAAGATTTACTTTGCCAAGTATACTATCTCCAATATATGCAAAATGTCCTGCCTTGCTTCCACCAAGCATAATACAGGATTTTAATTCAGTAGCGTGCCCAACTACACAATTATCTCCTACCAGTGTGTTACCTCTCAAATAAGCTCCCTGGCGCAGTTCTGTATTATCTCCAATAATAGCCGGACCTTTTATCAGTGCTCCCGGCTCTATAATTGTTCCTTTACCAATTTGTATATTATCATCCATTAAAACTGCTCCAGCATATATAATACTTGCACTCTCAAGGACTGCACCATCTTTTTTTACTATGGTTTTTCTGTCAGACGTACTGATATCAAAACCGGATTCAATTGCATCACCATTATGTAAGACCATGGTTTTATCAATAAACACACGACTTTTCCTTAAGCCAGATACATTTGGTTCAATATGTTTATCTATATAATTTCTGATACCTTTAAGTGTATCCCAAACATATTCAATATTATTAAAAAGGTCTTTAAAGCGGGTTTCAGAAAGGTTAAAAAAATCTTCTGGTTGTAACATGTAAACGCTCCTTATAAAAGTTTTTACTTCTTAGCAGGAATTATATCCTTCTATATACTTTTTTTTAACAAAAGGAGAGGTCATACAGGATAATACACCAAAATAATCAAGTTTAAAAGAAATTACACTACCGGGTTCTAATCTTAATAAGCTGTTTCCTCCAGTACATAGTCCGGCTTTTTCCAGTCCGATTTTACTAAGACCCATTACTGTATGGTCACTGCTCTGACTTATGATATATAGTCCAGGATTACAGGGGTAAATATTTTCACTTCTTACATCCTGCAGCCCAAGAGCCAAAATTATTTTATATACCATGTCATTTCTTTTCTTTACCTCAATTACCTGCGCTTCAAGGATGAAGGTATCTGTAAAAGCTTCTTTTATTGGTTTATAATCCACTGTATCATGCCCCAGAAGAATAGCCTCCCCTATCCTTACCTGATTGACCCCTTCAGGGACCATATTTTTTTCAATTAAATTCCAGATACTTGAATTACCACCTGATATAACAGGTAATCTTATCCCGGTAGCCATAGTAACTTCCCTGCCCAGTTCAATAAGAATTTTTAGACTCTCTGGATCAGGACCGTTATTTTTAATAATGCATCCTGCATTTGTCCCCAGACCATATAATTCAACAGACTTACAATTTTGTGCTACCAATTCACAAAAATTAACAACTTCTCCAGGATTAAGACCTTCTCTCTTATCATCAGTTTCAACCATAACTATTATTCTATGCTTTATATTTTTTTCTATACAGATTTCCTCTATCAGCTTTACGGTTTTCAACTGGGTATTTAAACTTATATCACATACTTCAACCATTCTTCCAACTTCGTCTAACATGGGACTCCGCAGCATCATAAGTTCTTGCTTTTTACCATAAAAATTCCGTAATCTTTCCAGATTTTCCAGCCGACTGTCACCAAGTATGTCAATTCCAGATCTTTTCATAACATCAGCTATTCTTGTATCTCCAGCCATACATTTTGTAACACCCACCACTGATATACCTATTTCTGTGCATCGTGACTTTATAATTCTGCTATTGTGATATATTTTGTCTGGATAAATTTTTAGACAGGGGTAATTCATTAAAGAAATAAAATTATCTCTTGGAGAACTGAGGTCTTTTTCTGGCTTTTTTGAGGCCATACTTTTTCCTCTCCTTAACTCTTGAATCACGTGTTAGGAAACCTTCTCTTTTAAGTATAGGCCTGTATTCTTGATTTACTTCCAGAAGCGCTTTTGAAATACCGTGGCGCAGTGCTCCTGCCTGTCCCGATATTCCGCCTCCTGTAATATCTGCAATAACATCATAAGCATTTTCTGTATTTGTAACCTTAAAAGGTTCTAAAATAATAGTTATAAGAGATTCTCTTTTAAAGTACTCTTTAAAATCTCTTGAATTTACTGTAATCTTTCCTTCTCCTGGAAATAATCTTACTTTTGCTATTGATTCTTTCCTTTTACCAGTTGCATTATAAATTGCTTGATCTGCCAAATTATTTCTCCTTTTACAAATCTATTTTTTGAGGTTTCTGAGCACTGTGTTTATTTTCTTCACCTCTATATATTTTTAATTTTTTTATCATTTTTCTCCCAAGGGTATTGTGTGGCAACATTCCCTTTACCGCATTTCTTATAACAAATTCCGGTGATTTTTCCAGCATTTTTTCGAGGTCTGTAACCTTAAGATTACCTACATATCCAGAATGCCTGTAATATTTTTTATCCTCTAATTTATTACCTGTAACTTTTATCTTATCAGCATTTATAATAACTACATAATCTCCACAGTCAAGATGCGGCGTAAAAGAAGGTTTATTTTTACCTCTTAATATCTTTGCAACTTCCGTGCAGAGTCTTCCAAGATTTTTATTCTTTGCATCAATCAGATACCATTTTCTTTCAATTTCTTCTTTCTTTAAATTGTATGTTTTAATTCCTACATTTACCATAATTCCTCCCGCTACTTAATATTCAACTCCTGTAAGAAATAAACCTTTTGCAGGTACTATACTACCGGCAAGGTTTCTATTTCTTTCCTTTAATGCTACTTCTATACTTGTTAGATCTCTCTTTCCGCTGCCTACCTCGAGCAGTGTTCCTACCAGAATTCTAACCATATTATATAAAAAAGAATTTGCAGCTACTTTAAAAATAATCAAATCGTCTTCTGTTTTTCTAACTGTAAATCTAAACACTTTCCTTATTGTATTACCCTTAAGACATTCGGGGTTACAAAAAGACCCAAAATCTTTCTGGCCAACAAACATTTTTGCAGCCTTTTTAATTAGTTTTATGTTTAGTTTCTTATTTACAAGAATACTATATTTTTTCAAAAAAACACTTTGATATTCTTTATTAACTACATAATAACTGTATTCTCTTAAAACTGCATCCCGCCTTGCATCAAATAAAGGACTTACCTTCTTTATTTCCTTAACAACTATATCATCAGGAAGCAGACTATTAATAGACCACTTTACTCTATAAATGTCCGGTTCTGTACTGGTATAAAAATTTACTACCTGATGCGTGGCATGAACCCCTGCATCAGTTCTTCCTGCATATTTTAAATCAATTTTTTCTTTTAATATTTTTGATAAAACTTCTGTCAGACAACCCTGTATAGTATTGACATTACCGGGTTGTACCTGAAATCCACTATAACCAGTCCCATCATATTCTATAACTGCCATATAATTATTTACCATATCTGCAGTGTGATTTTATACTTTTCAAAATAACAGAACCCGGTTTATTTTTTAAGTAATTTCACTATCACAAGTGGAGCACCATCTCCTGCCCTGTTCTTATACTTAATAATTCTAGTAAACCCACTGGACCTATCATACATGCCGGGAGATATCTCATTAAATAATTTCTGCACAACTTCAGTATTGCCAAGCAGCTCTATACATCTCCTTCTGGCAGCAAGATTATCTTTCTTGGATATTGTTATTAATTTATCAACAAAACTTTTTAAATATCTGGCTTTTGCCTGTGTTGTTACAATCTCGCCATTATCAAATAACGAAATAGTTAAATTTCTCATAATTGCTTTTTGGTGGCTGCTATCCCCACCCAGCCTTCTGCCTTTTTTAGGTACTACCATAATCCTATCTCCCCTGTCTGTTATTTTTGTTTAAAAGATAGACCGAGTTCCTTCATTTTATCTTTTACTTCCTGAAAAGATTTCTGACCAAAATTCCTTATATCCATAAGCTCATCTTCAGTATATTCCAGTAACTTATCTACTGTATTAATTCCTTCTCTTTTAAGACAATTATATGCTCTCACAGAAAGCTCCAGTTCTTCAATTGAAGGGTACTCCTTGCTTTTATCTTCTTTCTCAATCTCTTCAAATATGGGTTCATCCTTATCTGCTCTTTCGGAAAGATCTATAAGAAGTAACATGTAATCATTAATAATTTTAGATGCCTGACTTAAAGCATCCTCGGGTTTAATGCTGCCATTAGTTTGAATGTTTATAGAAAGCCTGTCAAAGTCAGTCACCTGGCCAACTCTGGTATCTTCCACTTTAAACTGAACCAGTTTTACCGGTGAAAAAATTGTATCAACAGGTATTACTCCTATAGGTTCTCCTTCTGCTGCATTTTCTTCAGCTGTTCTATATCCTTTGCCCTTCTCAACCCTTATTTCAGCATTTAATTTACCCTTCTTTGTAAGGGTACAGATATATTCATCAGGATTAATTATTTCAACATCGGAAGTAAGGCTTATGTCTGAAGCTTTTACAGTAGCCGGTCCTTTTTTTTCAAGTTTTAAAATTACGGGTTCATCACATTCCATTCTAAAAACAACTCCTTTTAGATTTGCTATAAATTCCAGTATGTCTTCCTTCATTCCATCAAGAGTTGAAAATTCGTGCATGATTTCATCAATTCTAATACTTGTAATCCCTACACCTTCTATAGATGAAAGCAATACCCTTCTTATTGAATTACCAAGAGTATGACCAAAACCTCTTTCTAATGGCTCTATAATAAATTCACCAGAAAAATCATCTTTATGCTGAACGCTAACACCCGGTTTATGCATTTTTAGCAATTTATATCTACCTCCTAAAAGAAAAATCAATAGAATTCATATTACTTAGTACTAATTTAGTATTAATTAGTATTTAGAATAAAGCTCAATTATCACCTGTTCGTTGATAGGAACTTTAATTTCATCACGTTCAGGATACCTTAAAAGTCTGCCTCTTAAATTATCAAGATCAACTTCGAGATATCCGGGTATGGTAAGACTTGCTCCGCTTTCTTTTGCTTCAATAACCGGTAATATTTCTTTGCTGGATTCTGCTATACTTACCTCGTCTCCTTCTTTGAGCTGGTATGAAGGCCTATCAACTTTTTTTCCGTTAACTCTAACATGCCCATGTGTAATCAACTGCTTTGCCTGCGCTCTTGAAATAGCAAACCCCATCATATAAAGAACGCTATCAAGTCTTGTTTCAAGAAATTTAAGTAAATTTTCCCCGGCTATTCCTTTTTTCTTTACAGATTTTTTATAATAATTTCTAAACTGTCGCTCCAGTACTCCATAGTATCTTTTTGCTTTTTGTTTTTCTCTAAGCTGGTTATAATACTCCGTTTCCACAAGTCTTCTTTTAGCTCTCTGACCCGGAACGTAAGGTTTTTTTTCAAAAACACACTTATCTGAAAAACATCTCTGACCTTTTAAAAATAATTTTTCTTTTTCTCTTCTGCACTGCTTGCAAGCAGATTCTTTGCTTGTTATCATCTATAGTTACTCCTTATTTAAAACTTCTTTAAACTCTTCTTCTTTTGGGAGGTCTGCATCCATTGTGCGGTACTGGTGTTACATCTATTATATTACCAATCTCTAAGCCTGCTGCCTGAAGAGACCTTACAGCAGTTTCTCTTCCTGAACCCACGCCTTTAACCCTGACATCAACTCTCGTAACTCCATGGTCTTTCGCAGCCCTGGCTACCGCCGTGGCAGTTACCTGAGCAGCAAAGGGCGTGCTTTTTCTTGAACCCTTGAAACCCTGACCTCCTGCACTACCCCATGCAATAGTATTACCATTTAAATCTGTAATATTTACAATTGTATTATTAAAAGTAGACTGGATATGTGCAATACCATAGGGTATATTCTTTCTTTCTCTACTTTTTATTCTTTTTTTACCAATAGTTTTCTTCGCCAAGTTCGCCTCCCGTAAGTTTTTTTAAGGTTTTCCCTTCTTTATTCCAACACTTCTTCTTTTACCTTTTCTAGTTCTGGCATTGGTATGGGTCCTTTGCCCTCTAACCGGTAATCCTCTTTTATGCCTGATACCCCTGTAAGAATTTATTTCAATTAATCTTTTTATATTTTGATTTATTTCTCTCCTGAGATCCCCTTCTATCGTATAATTATTTTCTATATATTCTCGTATCTTTATTAATTCATCCTCACTGAGATCTCTGGCTTTAATGTTCTTATCAATATTTAATTCTTCCAGTATTTTATCTGCTGTTGATCTGCCTATCCCAAATATATAAGTTAAAGCCACACAAATATGTTTGTCATTTGGAATATCTACACCTGAAATTCTTACCAATTAAGCCTCCTTAACCCTGTCTTTGTTTATGACGGGGATTCTTACAGATAACAATAATTTTCCCTTCTCTTTTTACAATCTTGCAACTTTTACATATTTTCTTTACTGATGGTCTTACTTTCATTTTTTCTCTCTTTCCATCAACCTCTAATTTTATTTTTACACCTAAAACATTAAGTTTATATTATAAAAGTATTAAAAGCGTTAAATCAATCATTTTTTCCTAAAAATAATTCTCCCTCTGTTCAAATCATAAGGTGATATTTCAACCTTAACTCTATCTCCAGGTAAAATTTTTATATAATGCATTCTCATTTTCCCTGAAATATGAGCAAGCACCTTATGGCCATTATCAAGTTCAACCTTAAACATAGCATTTGGGAGCGCTTCTAAAATAGTCCCCTCTACTTCTATTACACTCTCTTTTTTAGAAATTTTTAAACCTCCGGTTAACACCCTAAAATAAAAAATAGCGCAACTAATCAGGTTAGCAAAAATATTTTAATATGTCTATAAAATTTTTAATAATTATTTATATCTATACTTATGTTTTAAATTTTATATCTTAAATCCTTGTTAATATCAAAGGGCCATTACTTGTTACTGCTACAGTGTCCTCAAAATGACACGATAGTTTTCTATCTTCTGTTACAACGGTCCATAAATCGTTTAGTACTTCCACTTTGCAGGTTCCCTGATTTAACATAGGCTCTATTGCCAGAACCATGCCTTCTTTTAAAACAGGGCCCTGGCCAGGAGGTCCATAATTTAATATCTGAGGATCTTCATGCATATCTCTCCCTATGCCATGACCAACAAAATCTTTTACTACTGAAAAGCCGTCTTCTAACGCCCTCTTCTCAATTGAATTTGATATGTCTGATAATCTTGCACCTACTCTGCATTTCTCTATACCAATATCAAGAGCTTCTCTGGTAGCATTCCATAACTTCTCTGCAATTTTACTTACTTTTCCAATTTTATAAGTCCTGGTTGCGTCTCCATAAAATCCTTTAAACTTTACACCAATATCTATAGAAACCAGATCGCCTTCATTTATGACTCTATTGCCAGGAATCCCGTGGACAACTACCTCATTAACAGATGCACATATACTGGCTGGAAATGGTTTTTTACCAAACCTTCCTGTATAGCCCTTAAAAGCAGGGATTGCATTTTCTTTAAGTATAGCTTCCTCTGCCACTTTATCTAAAAAGGCGGTAGTAACACCTGGCTTTATAACTTCTTCAATTTTCAAAAAAACGCGGGCTACTATTTTACCTGCTTCTTCCATTACTTTAATTTCGTCTGCTGACTTACATATTATCATAAAACTTTTAATATCCTTTCAGTGATTTCCTCTGCACTGCCTGAGCCATCAACATTAACAAGTAGACCCTTATCAGAGTAGTAATCAATGAGTGGCCTGGTTTCAGCTTCATATACTTCCAGCCTGTTTTTGATAACTTCAGCGCTGTCGTCTTTTCTTTTTAACAGTTCGCCACCACATTTCGGACATTTTTCTAATTTACCATCATTATTAAAACTATATATACTTTTACAACTACTGCATATTCTCCTGTTACTTAATCTATTAATAATTTCATCTTCACTAACAGCTATATTGATTACTTTATCCAGTTCAATTCCCAGCTCATCGAGCATTTCTGAGAACATTTTTGCCTGTTTTAAATTTCTGGGGAAACCATCCATTATAAATCCGTTTTCTAACTGCCCACTGCTTATTTTATTCTTTATTATCTCAATAATAAATTCATCCGGAACCAGCTCCCCACTCTCAACATATTTTGATATCTTATTTCCCAGTTCTGTACTATTTTTAATCTCATGTCTTAAAATATCTCCAGTTGATATATGAGGCACATTAAATTTATGAGAAATTTTATTTGCCTGTGTTCCCTTTCCTGCACCAGGTGCGCCCAGTAAAACTATTCTCATTTTAAAAATCCTTCATAATCCCTCATAGTTAATTGAGACTCAAGCTGTCTCATTGTCTCTAATGCAACACCTACAGCAATAATTATTGATGTGCCACCAAATTTAAAAGGTATATTCATATAACCAATTAATATTTCCGGTAGAAGAGCAATTATTGCAAGAAATATTGCACCCGGTAGCGTTATCCTGTTTAAAATATTTGATAAATAGTCTGCAGT
>JAQVEM010000029.1 GCA_028697935.1 Actinomycetota bacterium | reverse complement strand
TTCCGATCTTGATAAACAGAATAGATGAGAAGATAGATAAAAAAGGTAGATAGGGAGGGCAGTAAAATTAACAAAAAATTAAACGAAATAAAAATAAGCTCTGAAGAAATTTTTAAAGGAGAAATCATAAAACTTTATTTTGACAGGGTAAAATTACCGGATGGTAGAATTGCTACCAGGGAGAAGATTTCACATCCGGGTGCTGTAGCAATAGTACCTCTAAATAAAAATGGAAATATCTTTTTTGTAAGACAATTCAGATACCCGATAAATGATATCCTAATAGAAATACCGGCAGGTAAAATTGACAAAAATGAAGACCCGCTGGATAGCGCAAGAAGGGAATTAGAAGAAGAAATAGGGGCATCAGGAGGAGAGCTTAAACACTTAATATCTTTTTACTCGTCCCCGGGTTTCTGTGATGAAATAATGCACATCTATCTGGCTGTGGATTTTGTTAAAAAAGAAAACAATCTTGAAGAAGATGAATTTTTAGAAGTAATTGAATTAAAAATAGAAGATGCTCTGTCTTACATAAAAAGTGGCAAAATAAAGGATGCAAAGACAATAATAGGTATATTACTTACATGTGATTATATAACAGGGGAAAACCGGATTTTATGAAAAAAGAAAATAAAAAAGAAGATTTTGATAAAAAATTTGATATTTACGTTGATAAATACATGGATTATCTAAAATTTGAAAGATTAATGCTGCCAAATACCATAGAATCCTACGAAAGAGACCTCAGGAAATTTAAATTATATCTTTATAATAATAATATAAGGGATTTATGTAATCTATCGAGAGAGCAGACGCTTGATTTTTTACAGGACTTGTATAAAAGTCAGTCCGAGTCCTCTATATCAAGAATATTATCAACATTAAGAAGTTTTTATAAATTTTTAATGATAGAAGGTGTATGTAAAAATAACATATGGGTCCAGGTAAATAACCCTTTAAAATTAAGGAAAATACCGGAGATTTTAAGTATTGAAGAAGTTGACAGGTTCCTTGAAAGCATTCCTGTTTCCGGGAAGCTGGAAATAAGGGACAGGGCAATGTTTGAAATAATATATTCCTGTGGTTTGAGAGTAAGTGAAATTGTAAATTTAAAAATTCAGAATATTGATTTTGAAGAAGAGTTATTAAGATTCAGGGGTAAAGGGAATAAGGAAAGGATAGTACCGGTTGGTGAAAGAAGTATGCAGCTCTTAAAAAAGTATTTGAGACATAGCAGAAGTGAAATTAAAAGGGGAAACAAAACTGATTTTGTTTTTATAAACAGGAGCGGAAAAAAATTGACACGTCAGGGATTCTGGAAAATTTTGAAAAAATACGCCAGAAAAATAAATCTGGACAAAAATCTGTATCCACATATCTTCAGGCATAGCTTCGCAACACATATGATTCAAAGAGGTGCGGATTTAAGAACGGTTCAGGAACTCCTCGGGCATAGTAGTATTTCAACAACAGAAATATATACTACTCTGGATAAAAAACATATAAAAGAAGTTTATTTTAAGTATCATCCGAGAGAAAAATATAGTGCCTGATCTTATAAAGACTGTATAAAAAATAAAAGATTATATATAGTAAAATTTGCAAATCTAATGGATTTTGGTATTCTATAAAGTCATAATAAATTGATAGGGGTAGATATATGTCTGGTACTGGACAGTCAATAATTGATTTCTTAACTAAAATAGTTATATGGGCCCCCGGCCTTATCATGGGTGTTGTTATACACGAATGTGCGCATGGCTATCTTGCCTATAAAAGTGGTGACCCTACCGCTAAAAATATGGGCAGGTTAACTCTTAATCCCATTGCGCACATTGATTTATTTGGAAGTATAATACTTCCTTTTATTCTATTGTTGTTTGGGTCAAACATACTATTTGGCTATGCAAAACCTGTTCCTATAAATACAGCTTATTTTAAAAATTATAGAAAAGGAATCCGATATACTTCACTTGCCGGTCCTGCAGCAAATCTTATATTTGCTTTTGCTGTTGGACTTGTTTATGGAATTTTTTATTTTATTTTTGTAATTTTAATTGGTGCCAGACTAAGTACGGGTTCAATAGGCTTCAACGCAATTATACTTGTGAACCTTATTTTTCAAAATGCCATATTTATAAATATTTTTCTTGCAATCTTTAACTTTATACCCATACCACCACTTGATGGCTCAAAGATACTTGCATCTTTTTTACCCCAGAATGCAATGTATAGATACCTGAGTATGGAAAGATATGGTTTTATTTTCATTTTTCTTTTTATTTTTTTATTTTCAAGGTTTTTAGGGTTTATTATAACACCTGTTTCGAATTTTTTTTATAATGCATGTACCTGGTGGCAGTATCTGATTTAATTATATAACAAGGTTGGAGATAGGAGTCTTTACATGAAAAAGAAAATGCTTACAGGATTCAGACCGACAGGTAAATTACATCTCGGTCATCTTCATGGGAATATTGGAAATATGATTAAATACCAGAAAGATTATGAAAATTTTTTCTTTCTGGTTGACTGGCATGCATTAACAACTGAATACCAGAACCCTGGAAATATAAAATCAGATTTAATTGAATGCGCAATCGATCTTGTTGCTCTCGGAATTGATCCTGAATACACCCATCTATACAGACAATCTGACATTCCGCAAATTGCAGAGCTGACTCTTTATTTTTCAATGATCACACCTCTTTCATGGCTTGAAAGATGTCCCACCTATAAAGAACAGATAATTGAACTGAGTTCAAAAGACATATCAACGCTTGGGTTTTTGTCATATCCTGTTCTTATGGCATCTGATATTCTTATAGTTAATTCTGATATCATACCTGTTGGAGAAGACCAGCTACCACATATTGAAATTACAAGGGAAATCGCCCGCAGATTTAATTATCTTTATGGTAAGTATTTTAATGAACCGGAAGCAATGCTATCAAAAGCAACAAGAGTTCCCGGAATTGATGGAAGAAAAATGTCAAAAAGTTATAATAATGCAATATTTTTATCCGATGATTATGAAGATATAAAAAATAAGGTTGGTAAGATGATTACCGACCCTGAGAGAATATATCGCAAAGATCCAGGGCATCCCGAGATCTGTAATGTATTTAGTTTTTATAAATTATATGTGAATGAAGACAGGTTAGTAGAAATTGAAAAAAGATGCAGAAGAGGAGAGATAGGGTGTACAGACTGCAAAAAGGAAATTGCAGAGATAATATATGAATCTCTTGGAGAATTTCGTGAAAGAAGAGAAGAGATTATTAAAAATGTGAATTATATACATGAAATACTCAGAAAAGGCAGCATTGATGTAAAAAGAATTGCAGAAAGTACAATATCTGATGTAAGAAAAAAAATAGGTATAGATTAAGATAGTAGCTATATAGGATAAATAATAGCTGCATAAAAAATGAATAGCCGTACTGAGAATAAAGAATATCTAATAGAATATAACGAATTTAAAGGCCCTGTATATTTACTCCTGGAACTTGTTCAAAAGAGAAAAAAAGATATCTATGAAATCAGTTTAAGCACAATAATCAGGGATTTTGTAGATTATACAAGAAATAACAAAAATGTATTAATAGATACAATCTCAGGATTTACTTATATTTCATCGATACTACTTGAAATAAAGTCAAGATCGCTGCTTCCCTCAAGGAGAGAAAGAGTTACAGAGGAAGATAATGAGCCCGGTATTGATATTTTGAAGCTAAGAGAGAAAGAATATAATATATTTAAAAAAGTGTCTAATTATTTCAGAGAACTCTATGAAGAAGACTCTCTATATTATATAAGAGAAGCCCCTTTAGAAAAAGAATTTCTGGATTTATTACCTGATTTTGCTGATGATTTAAATATAGAAAAGCTGGTAAATACTGCTTCAGGACTTTTAAAACACCGGGAGGAAAAAATAAGCCCTGGAAAATTATATAATAGCAGGATAAGTATAAGTATATTTGATGAAATGGAAAGAATTAAAAATATACTGGAAGAGAAGGGTAGTACTACTTTTAAAGAAATTACCTCGGAGTACAAAGAGGTTATAGATAAGATAGTAAGTTTTTTATCGATACTGGAACTTTATAAAAAGGGCATTATTGACATTATGCAGTTTGAATATTTTGGAAGTATAATAATAAAAAAGCTGTAATAAAAAGTAATTTTTTTATTTATTTGATTATAATGAAAATGGAAGAAAGTAAAAAAGATAAAGTTTTAGAATGGTATAAAAGTGAAGAATGGCTTAAAACATGTATAGAAGGCATTCTTTTTATATCCGAGAAGACAGTAAAGGCCAGAGATATTTCTTCCGTTCTGGGAATATCAGAAAAAAAAGTATGTAAAATAATAGAAGCACTGGAAAGGGAATATATAGAAGAAAACAGGGGATTTATTGTTAAAAGGACAGCTGGAGGATTCAGGCTTTATTCCAACCCTTCATTAAATGAAATTCTAGCAAAGTTTGTAAAATCAAATATACATACCTATATCTCGCAGGCAGCATTGGAGACTCTTGCTATTATTTGTTATAAACAGCCTGTAACAAGAACACAGATAGCAGAAATAAGAGGCGTAAGAACAGATAGTGTAGTATTAACTCTTATGGACAAAGGGTTAATAAAAGAAGCAGGCAGACTTAAAGAACCAGGTAATCCCATAACTTACAGGGTAAGCGAAAAATTTTTAGAAATACTCGGGATTAACAGTCTGGATGAACTGCCTCCTCTGGATGAATTTGAGGAAAGTAATGAAAATAATGGGGGTAACGAAAGTAATAAAAATAAATAAAAATTCTATGTATTTTTAGCAAGAGCATTATTGTTCCCACTCTGACACTCAAGTATATACTTAAAAATTTCTCTTGATACATTTATATCTGTCACTTTTTCAAAGCCTGTGAAACCAGGATAAGAATTTACTTCACAGACCTTATAATTTTCTTTATCAAATAAAATATCAACGCCTGCTATGCCCAGACCTATGATCTTTGAAGATTTAACCGCAAGCCATTCTACAGTGGGATTTATAACATAAGGCTCTGCCAGACCACCTGCTGAATAATTTGCCTTAAAATTACCATCAGACGACCTCCTCATAATGGCACCTATAGCTCTGCCGCCAATAACAACTACTCTGATGTCTTTACCCATGCTTGTACTGATAAACTCCTGTAAAATTAAATTATTTTTTGATTCTTCATCATTTCCAAACCGTTTAATAATGTCAAAAAGCCTGTTTCTATTTTCAGCAAGAAAAACACCTTTGCCACCGGAACCTGTTATTGTTTTAACTATTACAGGGTAAGAAAACTCTCTTTCTACAAGGTCGATATTGAGTAGGGGTTTAACCAGCATTGTTTTAGGAACAGGAATATTATTTGCAGCAAGTAACTGGAGGGAAAACAATTTGTCCTTTGCTATCTCTATGCTGCGACTTGAATTTAATACAAAAACACCGAGTTTTTCAAGATGTCTGATTATAGCAAGTGAATAATATGTGATAGTTCCAATTCTTGTAACCACATAATCCGGTATTTCTACCATTTTCCCATCATACATAATATTTTTAATATCTTCTTCACTTACAATCAGGTCAATTTTTTCAGGTGAGATAAGTTTTAATTCTATATTCATTTCATCCGCGATCTTATTAATTTTACCGTCAGAATAAAAATTAAAATCGCTTTCTTTACTTTTTTCTGCGAGAATCCAGATTTTTGTTTTTTTCATAAATTATTAATATTTAAATGACAAATAATATTAAGCATGTAACAATAGGTATGCCTGAATTCATTTACAATTTAACTTATTTTATTATAAAATGTTTCAAATTAGAATAACACTATTCTGATAGCCTGAGATAATAAAGCCAAAAAATAATTATTTTTCTAATGAAAAAGGAAAAAGATAATTCTAACGAGTTAAAAGAGCTTGATAAAAGGAAAGTTACTTTTTATTCTCTTCTGGTATCAATTTTTCTGGTTATAATAAAAATAGTAGTTGCATATTATACAAATAGTATTGGTGTTTTATCAGAAGCATTAAACAATGCTCTTGACATTGTTACAGTTGTTATAACATTTATGGCAGTAAGAATTGCGACTAAACCAGCAGATAAGGACCATACTTACGGACATGGAAAATATGAAAATTTATCTTCCTTTATTGAAATTATAATAATATCTTTATTAAGCTTTTTTATCATATATAAATCCGTACAGAGAATTATTTTAAAAGATTTTGTTTTAAACATAAACCCTTATATTTTTGCAGTTCTGATAATTTCTGTAATTATAAATATTATAAGAGTTTACTATATACGAAGGGTTGCAATAAAGTATAATTCATTTGCATTGAAGGCAGAGTTTCTGAATTATTTAAGCGATATTTTTAGTTCAATTATTGTATTAGCAGGGTTATTACTTACAGAGACAGGCTTTCAGATTGCAGACCCTATTGCATCAATTATAATCTCAGTAATTGTTTTAATATTTAGTTTAAGGTTAATGGTTAATGTAGTTAGAAACCTGATGGATTATATTCCAGCAGAAATAACAGAAAAAGTTTTAAATATCTTAAAAGAGTTTCCAGAAATAAAATCAGTTGATGAGTTAAAAATACATGAAGTTGGGAATATTAAGTTTATTAATCTTAAAATATGCCTTGAAGGTATATTTTATTCACCGGGTATTGAAATAATAAAAGACAATATAAAAAATAAAATATCGGAGAATATACCTGATGCTGAAATAATTATTGAAACAAAGTATAAGCTTTCAAAAAATGATACTGAAAAATATATAAAAGAGATTGTAATAAGTCAGCCTTATGTAAAAGATATTCATGATGTTTTTATATACAATGTTGATAATGGAATAGATATTTCTATACATGTTGAACTAAACAAGTATTTAAAATTAGATGAAGCAGAGAAACTGACAAAGATAATTGAAGAAAAAATAAAAGAAAAAATAAAAAATATAAGAAGTGTATATATTCATATTGAAGATGTACGTGATAGTGAGGCCTGGAAGGATATAACTAAAAAATCAGAACAATTCATTTCTGATATAAAGAAGGAGGTTTCTTCATATATAGATCCTGAAACATGCCATAATTTTACAGTACTTGAGAAAGAAGGGCTTCGAAACATTGCATTTCACTGCAGATTACATAAAAATCTTGACGTCGCACAGGCACATTCTATTATAACCCGATTAGAAAACGATATAAAAAGAAAATTTAAAGACATTAATGAAGTTGTAATACATGTGGAACCAGATTAAAATAATTTTAAACTATAAATTAAGTTATAATTTAAAAAGTAAAATAATAATAAATAAATTTAGTTAATTAAAAGTTAGAGAAATCTTTATAGAATGCTTGTAAAAATAATTAAACTTATGATACTATAATTAATTAAATTAATTTATCCTGTTAGTATTTTATTAAAATTGTATATATAAGTGTAAAAGAAGTTATACATTGTCTTTATTTACAATATATTTATTTAAACTTAGTTTTTTTAAAATATTAAAAAGTACTTAATCATCAGAACAACTTAAATAAAAATGGATAAAAGTAATTATTCTGAAAAATTCAATTTATTACAGGTTGCACTGAAAAAAGCTATAGACTCCATAAATGATGCTCTTATTGTAGTTGATGGTAAAGAAAACATTTTATATCTTAATCAACCGGCAAAAGAATTATTTAATATTGAAAGCAATAATTTTGTTGGAAAAAATATAAATGAATTACTCCCGGAATATAAAAATTGCTTAAACGTTGATTACACTGATTCCGAATTTAAAAAAGATATTATTATAACAAGAAATGGCCATAAAAAAATTTTTAACATGACTGTCAGGGATATACCATCAGATTTAACAGATGATATAAATAAAATCGCTGCCAGATTAATAATACTTCATAACGTTACAAAAGAAAAAAGGGCTGAAGAGGAGATAAAAAATTTATCTTTAAAAGACAGGTTAACAGGATTATATAATAGAGTTTTTTTTGAAGAAGAAGTAAGAAGGCTTGATTCGAAAAATAAGCTTCCCCTGAGCTTTATAATAGGAGACATTAATGGATTAAAAACCATAAACGACACTTTTGGTTCTAAAGAAGGTAACAGGCTTCTAATAAAGGTAGCGGAAATTCTAAAAAAGTGCTGCAGGGAAGAAGATGTAATTGCAAGATGGGGAGGAGATGAGTTTGCTGTATTGCTTCCTGAAACCTCTAATAAGGATGTAGAGGAAATATTAAACAGGATAAGAATAGAATTCTTTAAAACAAGAAACCATAAAGTACCTATAAACATTTCATTTGGTTCCTCTACGAAAAAAAATATCAAACAGGATATGGAAAGCATCATAAGAGAAGCAGAAGACCGGATGTACAGCAGGAAGTTACTTGAAAGACAGAGTATTTCAAGTTCAATAATTTCATCGCTCGAAAGAACTCTGCAAGAAAAGAGCCAGGAAACAGAAGAGCACACTTTTAGAATGAGAGAGCTGGCGTTAAAATTGGGTAATATTCTTGAATTAAGTGAAGATAAGTTAAATGAACTATCACTGCTTGCTTCATTACATGATATAGGAAAAATAGCGATATCCAACGATATTTTAATGAAGAAAGGTAAACTTACAAAAAAAGAATGGGAAATGATGAAGAAACATACTGAAGTAGGTTATAATATATGCAATTCATCCCCACAACTAGCAATAATAGCCGATGCTGTATTATCACATCACGAGTGGTGGGATGGTTCAGGTTACCCACAGGGACTAAAAGGTGAAGAAATTCCTCTTACCGCAAGAATAATATCAATTGCAGATGCGTATGAAGTAATGACTCATGATAGAGCATATAAAAAAGCAATCAGTAAAAGTGAAGCTATAAATGAACTAAAAAGATGCTCGGGAACCCAATTTGATCCCAATCTTATAGAGATTTTTATAAATATTGTTGAAAATAATTTAAACAGTACAGATTGAAGAATTGAACAGTCAGGAAGTTTTAAAAATTTTTGGGCTGCTTTTTAAGATATAGATTCATCCATCCTTTAATATAGATTCATCCATCCTTTAATCTATCTATTATATTTCAGGCGATAATGGAGAAGCAATCTTTAAAAATATCAGTATAATAAAATAAATAATAATAAAAACCCCGAGTTATCTTTCATCTTAGCTAGCGCCTTAGACTACTAAACATCTCGGGGCATATCTTAGAACTTTTCTCAGGGACTTTTCAGAATATTAACCTAACGCTTGTATTCTTTCGAATATAAACCTCAATTAATTCTGAAAGTTGCCTCCTGTTCTAAGACATCATAAAGATATCAAAATTAAAAAAAGTTGTCAATAGATTGTATTTATTTTTATGTCAGATTTACAGAAATATTTATTTTTTGTTAATGTAAAATCTATATTAAAATGAACAACAATAACAAATAGATTTTAGCAATAATAAATGTTACTCTAAGTTCTTATTCACAAAATCTTATATTTTTTATATATTAATAAGATATTTTAGTAAGATATCTTTTAAAATTAACCATTTTAATTTATTTGGAGCTTAAAATGACAAACATCAAAAAAATAGCTGTAATAGGACTGGGTCTTATAGGGGGCTCTCTGGCTTTAGCATTAAAAAACTTAAATAAGGATTTTATTATTTCCGGGTTTGATATTAAAAAAGAATCTATGGATATGGCCAGATACAGAAATGTTATAGATATGATTTCTAATAATATCAGTGAAGCAGTATCGGACGCTGATTTAATAATAATAGCAACACCAATCAGTGAGATAGTAAATGTTGTAGAAGATATAAAAGATAGTTTAAAAAAAGGTGCAATTATTACAGATGTCGGAAGTGCAAAAGAAAAAGTGGTTCGCAGAGTTAATGAAATATTACCAGAAGATGTATTTTTTATAGGAGGACATCCTATGGCAGGTTCTGAGAATGAAGGTATTTTAAGCGCCACACCTGACTTATTTAAAAATACATTCTATATATTAACCCCTACTGAAAAAACTGCATCTGATCCACTTATTACTCTACATTCACTGCTAACAGGGATAGGTGCAAAAGTAATCACTATTAATCCTGAAGAGCATGATGAGAATGTAGCCCTTATAAGCCATCTACCACATGTTCTTTCTACAAATCTTGTTGATATGATAGATGACAGACATAATGATATGAAAAATCTATTTAAACTCTGTGCTGGTGGATTCAGAGACATGACAAGAATCGCAGCTGCAAACACAAAAATCTGGGTGGATATTAGTCTGGAAAATAGAGACAAAATAATAAATGCAATAAATGAATATATAAAATATTTAAACAGGTTTAAGTCAAAACTTGAGAAAAAAGATATAGAATCAATTAAAGACCATTATGTAAAAGCACAGAATGCAAGAGTTAATCTTCCAAAATTTGTAGAAAAAGATATATCCAATTTATATGAAGTCAGGGTTGCGATGGTAGATAAGACAGGGGAAATAAGCGAAATTACCACAGCAATAAGCTCTCATGGAATTAATATTGAGGATATATCTATTTTTCATTCAACTGAATTTAGCACCGGTGGTATACTTAAAATACTTGTTCAGGGTGAAGATGCGGGAAAGATTACAAAAGAAGCAATCGAGAAGGCCGGATACGAAGCCAGTGTAAAAAAAGTTTTAAGCGATTAAGATGGAAATACACGGAATAAATAGTATAAAAGGTGAAATAAAAATACCTGGAGATAAATCAATTTCACACAGAAGTTTGATTATATCTTCTATTGCTGATGGCAATGCTGTAATAGAAAATTTTCTTTTTTGCGAGGATTGTCTGAAGACCCTGAATATACTGGAAAGACTGAGAGTTAAAATAGAAAAAATCAATGGTAATTTAATAGTCCATGGTAGTGGGATTGAAAATTACTGTGAACCGGATGATATACTGTATACAGGAAATTCCGGAACAACCATAAGAATAATGAGTGGTGTTTTATCGGCAAGTAATTTTATGTCTGTTTTAAGCGGAGATAGTTCTATTAACAACAGGCCAATGGGAAGAATAATAAAACCTTTAAGAGAAATGGGTGCAAAAATTTACGGGAGAGAAAATAATTCAAAGGCTCCGATTGTAATATTCGGAAATCCTTTTCTTGAAGGGAAAAAAATTAAACTAGAAGTACCAAGTGCACAGGTTAAGTCAGCTATACTTTTAGCCGGGTTATATGCAAGAGGAGTTACAGAAATTATTTCACCCGGAATTTCAAGAGACCATACCGAACGAATGCTTGAGTATTTTGGTGCTAATATTATTTATAAAGGTGAACATGTAAGATTAATTCCGGATAGAAAACTGGTTGCCAGAAATATTTTTATACCGGGTGATATTTCTTCAGCAGCTTATTTTATTGTTGCTACTTTAATTTTAAAAAATTCACATACACTTATAAAAGATGCTGGCATAAATCCGACCAGAAGTTACATTATAGAACTACTTAAAAAAATGGGTGGTAAAATAATTATTAAAAATGAAAGAATTGTAAATAATGAACCAATGGCGGATATTGAGACTTTTTCCAGTAGATTAAAGTCTATAGAAGTAAAGAAAGAAGAAATACCTCTTATTATCGATGAAATACCTGCGCTCTGTGTTGCTGCAGCTGTAGCAGAGGGTACAACAATAATAAAAGGCGCAGAAGAGTTAAGATATAAAGAAAGTGACAGGATAGAGTCAATTGTAAGCCAGTTTAAAAAGCTAAATGTTGATATCGATGAAAAGCATAATGATATAATAATAAATGGTAATCCTGAATTCAGAGCGGGTGAGGGCGAAGTTAAAAGTTTTGGTGACCATAGAATTGCTATGTCACTTTCGATACTTTCTCTACTGTCCGGTGGAAATGTAACAATTCTTGATTCAGATTGTATTAATGTATCTTTTCCAGGTTTTGAATATAGTATTAAAAAATTAATATATGATAAAAATATTAGATAGGTATTTAATAGACAGGTCTGGATAATAAAAAGAATAATCATATTAATCAAATAATGAAGACTCAGAACATTATTACAATAGATGGTCCGGCAGGAAGTGGAAAAAGCACAATAGCAAAAATTCTGGCAAGAGAATTAGGATTAAAGTATATTGACACAGGCGCGATGTATAGAGCGCTGACTTTGATTGCCATTCAAAACAATATTGACCCCAATGATGAAGAATCTATTCTAAAGATTGCAAGAAAAACCAGAATTGAACTTGATAATAATTCAGTTGATGAAAATAAATATACAGGAATAAAATTAAACAGGATAGATGTTACTGATGAAATAAGAAGTAGTAAAGTAGGTGCTGCCGTGTCCATAGTCTCAAAATTGCCCGGGATAAGAAAATATCTCGTAAGCCTGCAAAGAGAACTTATAAAAAACGGTAATGCTGTACTTGAAGGTAGGGATACAGGGAGTGTTGTTTGTCCTGACGCGATATTAAAAGTATTTCTTACCGCAAGC
>JAQVEM010000028.1 GCA_028697935.1 Actinomycetota bacterium | reverse complement strand
GTCTCATTGACAGGATATACAGGGTATTTGGTTTTGAAAAATATTATCTTGAGCTCTCAACAAGGCCAGAAAAAAGAATAGGAACTGATGAAATGTGGGATAAAGCAGAAAATATGTTACGAAGTGCGATTGAAGGCAAAGAGCTTGATTACATTGTAAATGAAGGAGAGGGTGCGTTTTACGGCCCAAAAATTGATTTTCACATTGAAGATTGTCTGGGCAGAACATGGCAGTGTGGCACTGTTCAGCTTGATTTTGCTATGCCTGAAAAGTTTGATATTGAGTATATGGGCGAAGATAACGCAAGACACAGACCTGCGATGATACACAGGACAGTACTTGGAAGCATTGAAAGATTTATTGGAATTCTACTGGAGCATTATAGTGGAAATTTACCTCCATGGCTTGCACCTCGCCAGATTATAGTACTTCCTATTTCAGATAAGTATCGTAGTTATGCGGAAAAAGTATTTAATTATTTAAAAAGCAATGGTTTTAGAATAGATATAGATAATAGAGTAGAATCATTAAATAAGAAGATAAAACAGGCAGAGTTAAGAAAGATACCTTATATGGTTATAGTTGGTGAAAATGAGGAAAGAACCAGTACTATTACTGTGAGGAAAAAAATCGGTGGTGATATAAGGGAAACGAGACTGGAAGATTTTACCAGTCAGATAAGAAATATCGTTGAAAATAAAGAAAAAACTTATTAACTATTCTATTGCTGGTGAACTTATTAATACTGGCCAGCAAATAATAATTTTTGCCATACCGCTATTTTTTTTAAAAATATGAAAAGAGCGGACTGAAGAAATCAACAGATATAGACAAACAGGCTAATAATTAGTATAATTCCAGCGATATTTTAATAATTTAATAATATATAAAAAACAAGTAGAAATCATCTATTTCTCACCGGATAGCGGTTTTACAGGCTTGCTAATCTGGTTAAAAGTTTATGTTATAATTATATATATAATATAAAAACAGGTAGGTGATTTTATCTGCCTGTTTTTTTTAAAAAAACTTATAAGGGGGTGCATACATTAACGATAACAGAAGAATTCGTGTAAACGAGCAGATAAGAGTTCCTGAGGTAAGGTTAATATCAGAAGAAGGTAAACAGATTGGTATTGTTCCTATTGAGGAAGCTTTAAAAGCTGCTGAAGAAAAGGGGCTGGATCTTGTTGAAATATCGCCCGGGGGTGTTCCTCCTGTCTGTAAAATAATAGATTATGGTAAATACAGATACATGATGGAAATATCAGAAAAAACAAAGAAAAAGAAGCAGTCGCAGATTATCATTAAGGAAATAAAATTAAGGCCGAAGATAAATATAAATGACCTGAATACAAAAAGAAAACAGATAGAAAAATTTTTAAACAGTGGCTATAAAGTAAAAATAACAATTATGTTCAGAGGAAGGGAAATTGTACACAAGGAAATTGGAATGAGTATACTTGATAAATTATTAGAAGAATTAAAAGATGAATGTATAGTCGAAGTGGAGCCCAAGGCGGAAGGAAATAACATAATCACAGTTCTGGCTCCTGTTTTAAAATAAAAATCTAACTAAAAATAAACTGGAAGGATGTTGGTTATGCCAAAAATCAAGACACATAAAGGTGCTGCCAAGAGATTTAAAATTACAGGCAGTGGGAAAATTTTAAGAGTTAAAGCATATAAGAGTCATATTCTTACAAAGAAAAATGCTAAAAGGAAAAGACGTCTTGGAAACGTAGAAAAGGTGTCTTCATCTGATAAGAAAAAAGTAAGAAGACTGCTGGGCAAGTAAAGAAAAGAATTAATAAAGAAAGGTGAGTGAACTAAATGGCCAGGATTAAGAGAGGGCAAGTTAAAAAGAATAAACATAATAAAGTATTAAAAGAAGCAAAAGGATATTATGGGTCTAAAAGTAGAAGCTATAAAATTGCAAAACAGCAGCTTCTTAAATCGATGAGCTATTCCTATCGCGACAGAAAAAATAATAAAAGAAACTTTAGAAGATTATGGATTATAAGAATTAATGCTGCTGCAAGGTTAAATGGGTTGTCATATAATGAATTTATTTGTGGTCTAAAGAAAGCTAATATTGATATAAATAGAAAAATACTATCAGATATGGCAGTAAATGATCCGGAAGCCTTTAAAGAACTGACTGAAGCCGCAAAGAAAAAACTTACATAAATTATGGATGATAAAGAAAAAATTGACGATATAAACAAATTAATAGACTCAGAGCTCATTAATTTTACCAGAGAACTTGATAATGTAAAAAGTCTATCAGAGCTTGAAAGTATAAAAACAAAATATACCGGTAAGAAGAGTTTTCTAACTGTAACTTTAAGAAATATCGGTAGTTTGCCAGGGCAACTAAGACCGATTATAGGTAACAAATCTAATGCTGCCCGTAAAAAAATTGAGGCAGATATACTTAAAAAGGAGCAGATTTTAAAAGGTGTAGAATACGAGAAAAAACTGAGAGAAGAAAACATTGACCTGTCTTTACCGGGGAGGGGAATAAAGGCCGGAAAGAAAAATATTATTTCCAGTGTAATTGAAGAAATAGAAGAAATATTTATCGGTATGGGATTTGAAATAGCAGAAGGTCCTGAAGTTGAGACAGATTATTATAATTTTGAGGCACTAAATACTCCTGCTGATCATCCTGCAAGATCGCTACACGATACTTTTTTTGTGTCTGACAGAGTTTTATTAAGAACTCATACTTCACCGGTACAGATAAGGTATATGGAAAAAAATAAACCTCCTATTTTTATCATAGTACCCGGAAAAGTATACAGGAGAGACTATGATGTCACACATACTCCAATGTTTACACAGATTGAAGGACTGGTAGTTGATAAAGGTATAAATTTTGGCAATCTTAAATGGACAATTGAAACATTCGCATATGAAATTTTTGGTAAAAAAAGAAAAGTTAGATTCAGGCCACATTATTTTCCATTTACAGAACCAAGTGCTGAAGTAGATGTTTCCTGTAATATATGTGGAGGGAAAGGATGCAGATCATGTTCTGGTAGCGGATGGCTTGAAATTCTTGGCGCCGGTATGGTGGACCCTAACCTGTATAAATTTGTCGGTTATGATCCTGAAGAAGTAAGCGGTTTTGCCTTTGGTATGGGCATAGAGAGAATTTGCATGCTAAAGTATGGCATCGATGACCTGAGATTGTTTTTTGAAAATGATTTGAGATTTATAGATCAATTTTAACTTCACTTTATACCGGTATCAGTATATTTATATGTATATTAATATGATGTGAGAATCATTTTTGCATATTATTAATTATATTTTTTATAGGTTTTACGCAGTTATTTTTGTACAATTGTAGTAATTTTTAGGTATTTTAAACAATTAATTACGGAAGGTAGTTTTTGAATTGAAAGTAACATTAAACTGGATAAAAGAATTTCTTGATAACTATAATCAAAATACAATCAGTCCCGGAGATATTGCTAACATGCTTACGATGAGTGGGACTGAAGTTAAGAAGATAGAAAATACAGGCAGTAAATATGAAAATATAATTATTGGAAAGATTGTTGATTTTACAAAGCACCCCTCGGCTGATAAATTATCTTTATGCAAAGTTGATACAGGAACAAGAATTGCCAGTATTGTTTGTGGCGCAAAAAATTTTAAAAAAGGTGATATCGTTGTTACTGCGCTTCCGGGAGCAGTCGTAAATGGAATGACTATAAAGGAAAATAAAATAAGAGGACAGATTTCTGAAGGTATGATGTGTTCAGAAATGGAACTCGGACTATCATCAGATTCAGAAGGAATAATGATACTGGATAACAGTTTCAGGGTTGGAGAAAGTTTTTCAAAATTAGCCGGTCTTGATGATGTTGTGTTTGAACTTGAGGTAACACCAAACAGACCGGACTGTCTCGGTGTAATAGGAATCGCAAGGGAGATAAGTGCGCTTACAGGTATAGAGTTTAAAATTCCTGAATATGATTTAGATAAAAGATTAAATATCGATTCAAATTTTATTATTGAAATAGAAGATTATAATCTCTGCCCCCGTTATACGGCAAAAATTTTTGAGAATATTACAAATATTCAGACCCCACTGTGGATGAGAAATAGATTGTTAATGTGTGATATCAGGTCAATAAGTCTTATTGTAGACCTGACTAATTATATAATGCTGGAAACAGGACAGCCTCTACATGCTTTTGATAAAGACCTGCTACATTCTAATAAAATAGTCGTAAGGAGAGCAAAAGAGGGTGAAAAAATAAAATTAATAGATGATTCCATGCGGATTCTTGATAATGATATTCTTGTAATAGCAGATGAAAAAAAAGCAGTAGCAATTGCGGGTATTATGGGCGGTAAGGACACAGAAATAAATCCAGATACAAAAAATATACTGCTGGAGGCTGCAAACTTTAATGGTCCTTCCATAATGAGAACCTCAAAAAAAATCGGCCTGCGCTCTGAAGCATCAAATAGATTTGAGAAAAAGATAGACCCGCTTCTTACCCTATATGCGGTTGGTAGATTTGAGGATGTTTTAAATAAGATTACTGGTTATGGTATAAAAGGGTGTATTTATGATAACTATAAAAAAACAGAAAGAAAGAGGAACATAGTTCTGAGGACAGATAGAGTAGTGCAAATTCTTGGTAAGGATATTGATAAAAATACTATATCCCGTATTTTTACAGGATTAAAAATTGAAAACAGGATTAGAGATAAAGAGATAGATACAATTGTACCTTCCTGGCGATACGAAGATCTTGAAAGGGAAATTGATCTTATAGAAGAGATAGCAAGAATTTATGGATATGATAAATTTGATTCCATACCTACTACTGTCACTGGCAGGCGTGGAAAATACACTGGATATCAGAAAGTAGTAAGAGAAATAAGGCAATCACTCTGCGATACAGGGCTCAGTGAAGTCATAAATTACTCCTTCTACAGCAATGATACAATTAAAAAATTCAAGCTGGATCTCGAAAAGGAGTATAGTGATAATGTAGAGATAATAAATCCAATAAATGAAAATTTCAGATACTTAAGAACGACACTTCTGCCGTCTCTATTAAAAAATGTCAGGGAGAATATAAATCATAATATAAAAGATATTGGAATATTTGAAATATCAAAAATCTTTAAAAAAAGAAGTGATGAAGATAATGATATATTACCTCTCGAGATAAATAAAATAGGTATAATACTTACAGGTAAGAGAGTGCAGAAAAGCTGGAATGAGGAAGAAAGGGACACTGATTTTTATGATTTAAAAGGCATTCTGGAATTTATATATGATAAATATTACTCTAATAGTATTCTTAAAATAGAAGAAAGTGATTATAAATTTTTCCATCCACGAATAAACGGCAGTATAAGAATTAACGGGAAAAAAATGGGAATAATCGGGAAAATCCATCCCCTTTTGGTTATGGAAGCTGAAATTAATCAGGATGTTTATTATATGGAACTTAATCTGGATGATTTTGTAAACAACATAAGGAAAGGGAAAAAGTATAAACCCATAACCAGCTTTCCGGCAATAGATATAGACCTTGCAATAGTTGTTGATGAAGAAATAAAAAATGATGATATTGTTAATGAAATAAAGAAATGTGGCAGCAGTCTTCTAAAAAATGTCCGGCTTTTTGACATATACAGGGGACCACAGATAGAAAAGAATAAAAAAAGCATGGCCTATTCTTTAAATTTCAGAGAAGATTCCAGAACCTTAAAGGATATCGAGGTTGAAATAATAGTAAAGAGAATTCTTGAAAACCTTGGTAAAAAATTCAATGCAAAGATTAGAGAATAATAAGAATAATAGAAATAGTAGAGAATAAATATAGAATAATAAAATGATAATAGAGTTCCCGGGAACAAAGGGAGAAATTGAAGAATCCAGCTCCAGCCATAAATATCATTCATCTCTAATAGTGAAAGAAAAAACTACCACTGTATTAATTGACTTTGGGGTAAAATACAATCCACGTCTGATAAGGGAAATCAATGATTTCAATTACTTATTAATAACACATGCACATCCCGACCATTATATATGGACTGTAGAAGAGGAAAACAGAATAAATATACCGGTCTATCTGACAATTGAAACGTTGAATTATGGAAAATATAAACCTGGAAATTACAGGGTAATTAAAAGTGGTATAGAATATATTTTAAATGATTTCAGAGTAAGAGCTTTTGATGTAATACATTCGCTCAGGTGTCCTGCGGTAGCTTATAAAATTAAAGGTAGCAGAACTATAGTGTATGCCCCGGATATTCTGGATTTTAAAGATGATAAAGAGATGGTCCTGGGCGATGTTGATTTATTAATAGCCGATGGTTCAAGTCTTAATATAAACATGGTAAGAAGAAGTGGAGACAAACTTTTTGGACATACAAGAGTCGTAACCATAGCCGGCTGGTGTAAAAAATACGGAGTTAAAGAGTTAATCATTACTCACTGTGGGAAGCAGATAGTTACTATGGATGAAAATGAACTAAAAGAAAAATTGAAGGAATATGCAGAAGGAAAGATTAACATCAGGGTTGCTCACGATGACCGGGTAATAGAACTATAATTAAGAAGCCTCCTTGTATTAAAAAAATATATTAAAAATAATCTAAAGATAAATACGGGCAGTATATTAACTGCCCGTATTTATATGACGCTGCATTACTCTGTTTTAGAATTTTATCCGGAGTTCTATCACCTCCTTTAACATTCCTAAACAATTACTTCAATAGCTGTGCATCAGATGTGGCCTTAAATAATATCCTTTTAAGATATTATTTTTTTTATTCTATCAGTTAATAATGAAGATTTTATGGAGAAATTTTCTCCAGAATTTCTCCATTTTTTTTTCATATAATCTCTTAAAAAATAACAAAGAAAAAATGAATAATTAATAACAAAAAGATAAAGAAATAAAAAGGATAAAGAGATGGTTATTAAAAGATTAAAAATTGCATGCATTTCAATTTTTACAGTTATTATATTTTTAATTTTACTTGCTTCTACCTCCTGTATGAAGACCGGACCATTTACAGGAGTTTCAAATGAAATAACTGGACAGTCTATAGAAACTTTTGAAGTAAAAAAAGGTGATATTTATCAGACTGTTTCTACGACAGGCCTGGTTGAATCAGAATTTCTAAATACTTACAAAATGCAGGTATCAGGTAAAATACTTAGTGCTCTGGAAAAAGGAGATTATTTTAAAGAAGGAGATGCACTTGTTGAAATTGATAATTCAGATGGATTATCACAACTTGAGCAAATTGAAAAAAATCTAAAACTCTCGGAGATTTCTTTAAAGACATCAAAACTGAATTACCAGGCAGCTCTTGATTCGAATCACATAGCTATTCAGATGGCTGAGCTTAATACTGAGAAAGCAGAAGAGGCAACAGAAAGTGCACTTAAGTCTATGGAAATTGCCAGCGAAAACGCAAGTCTTTCATTAAAGAGTGCGGAAAGAGCGTTAGAAGAAGCAGAAGAAATGATGGACCTTGCAGAGGAAAATCCGGGTACTACGGATATACAGATAGAACAGTATGAATCAAATATAAAATCAGCGGAGGAAAAGCTTAAATCTGCAGAGATATCAGCTGACTCGTCAAAATCCCAGTCAGAATCTTCATATAGCCAGTCACTGATAAGCCAGTCTACTAATTACTGGAGTAATCTATCAAGTTTACAATCTGCAGCAAGGCAGATTGAATCAGCAAAGAATAATATAGAGCAGGCAGAAATCCAGCTGGGGCTTGCTAATATGGAATATGAATCAGCAAAAGAGAGTCTGGAAAACTACATATTGTACGCACCATATGATGGTATGGTTTTTTCGACAGATTTTAAAGTTAATGATAAGAATTCTGAAGGTGGTACTGTCTCAGTAATAAATAATATTTTTCTAATCAGAACTACTATCAGTGAATCTGAGATATCAAAAATATCTGAGAACAGTGAAGTATATATTACAATGGATGCTTACCCGGACTACGAGTTTTCAGGTAAAGTTCAAAAAATAATACCCATAGCAGTAGAAGATGGAAATATAGTCTCTTTTGAAATAATTATAAATTTAACTGATACAGGAGATAACAAAATATATTATGGCCTTTCAGCTGATGTTGATATTGTAACTGCAAAAGCAGAAAATGTGCTCTACGTTCCCATAAGGGCTGTTTATATAGAAAATGGGAAGAAATATGTTGATGTTATGGTTTCCGGTCAGAGGAATGCTGACAATATTGAAAACTCTATAAGAAAGACAGAAATTACTACTGGTATAAATGATTATCAGTATATAGAAGTAGTTTCTGGCCTTAAGGAAGGAGATATAGTGATAACTTCAAGAATATAGCACCGGGTTATAATAATGAAATAATATGGGTGATTATATATAGCTTGTATTAATTATAATGCAGGCTTATCAATTTAAAATTTAGATATTTGAATATGAAATTATGGAAAAGAAAATTATATTAACGAAAGAAATTACAAAAATATATAAAGTTGGGGATATAAAGGTAAATGCATTAAGAGGTATAAATCTTGAAATAAATGAGGGTGAATTTGTATCTATAATGGGCCCTTCGGGTTCGGGGAAATCTACGCTTATGAATATACTTGGTTGTCTTGATAAACCGACTTCGGGTTTTTATTATCTTGATGGTATAAATGTTATGGACTTAAATGACAACCAGCTTGCAGAAATAAGGAATAAAAAGGTTGGTTTTGTATTCCAGACATTTAATTTGCTTCCCAGGTTAAACATTATCGGAAATGTTGAACTACCTCTGATTTATTCCAGGAGAGAACAATCCAGAGCCAGAAAAGATTTAATAAACGAGGTGATAAATTCTGTAGGTCTTGCTGAATGGATCAAGCACAAACCCAGCGAATTATCCGGTGGCCAGAGGCAAAGGGTTGCTATTGCAAGGGCACTTATTAATAATCCAGCAATAATAATGGCAGATGAGCCTACGGGAAATCTTGACTCAAGGACAGGGGAAGAAATAATGGCTATTTTCCAGGAACTTAACCGCAGAGGCAAAACCATTATTTTTGTTACTCATGAAATTGAGATTGCAAAACATTCAGGCAGAATAATTTATTTAAGAGACGGCATTTTATGTGGCGAAGAGAAGGTAAAAGAACCTGTAAACGCATGCAAAATGTTAGAAAATATGCCTAAATTAGAAGACAAAATTAATAATTTTTCAAATAATAATTCAAATGTTATATAAAAAGTAATAAAAGATGAAAAGAATACTTGAAAATATAAAAATTGCTTTTAATTCAATTACTTTAAATAAGCTGAGATCATTTCTGACAATGCTTGGAATTATAATAGGCGTGGGCTCGGTAATAGCCGTTACATCAATAGGATCAGCAGCAGAAGCTTCTATATCAGAAAATATTCAAAGCGTGGGCAGCAATGTTATTACTATTACACCGGGAAGGGACCGGCCGTTTACCAGTAGTAGCAGTGGCGGTGAAAGTTTAAGGGAAATTCAGAGAGAAACAAATATAAATCGTTCCGGTGGCAATGCCAGACCACCAGAAGAGCAGGGTCAGGGACCGGCAGGTGGTGGATTTATGGGTGGTATGCCGATGATAGAAGAAGAGGAGGAGGAAGAGGAAATAGTCGCAGGTGAACTTTATCTTGAGGATGTAAGTGCTCTTAAAGAGAAGTCAGATTTACTTGAGAATATAGCTCCTGTACTTACACTGGGAAATTTAAACTTTTCTTATGGAAGCAGCAGCGGTAATATTAGTGTTACTGCTACATCGGAACAATATCCTTCGCTATCAGGTTATGAAATAGATCTGGGGAGTTTTTTTACAGAATTTGATGTTTTAAATGCAACCAGTGTAGTTGTCCTTGGATATGATGTAGTGACTGATTATTTTGGGAAAATTAACCCCATAGGTGAAGAAGTAAAAATAAATGGCGAAAAATTTATTGTAATGGGAACATTGAAATCAGCAGGCTACACTTTTGGAATGAGTGCTGATAATTCTATATTTATTCCCGTAACCACAGCACAGAATAAACTATACGGTAATGATACAATCAATCAGATAACTGCGAAGGTTAAAAGCGAAGACTTTATAGATGCAGCAATAATTGAAGCAAAATCTATTTTAAGAGAACAGCATTCTATTTTGCCGGGGGAACCAAATGATTTTGAAATAAGCAGTTCTGAACAGCTTCTGGAAATGGCAACATCAATTACTGATACCCTTGTGATTACTCTGGCAAGCATAGCAGCTATATCTCTTTTAGTTGGCGGCATCGGAATTATGAATATTATGTTTGTATCTGTTACAGAAAGAACCAGGGAAATAGGTATAAGAAAGGCAATAGGCGCAAAAAACAGAGATATTCTGATTCAGTTTCTGACAGAAAGCACAGTATTGAGCCTTTCTGGTGGGATTACAGGCATAGGACTTGCCGGCCTTATAACATGGATAATTAATACATTTACAGCTCTGAGCTCACTTATTACTATTTCTCCGGTGGTTATAGCACTCGCTTTCTCTACAGTTATTGGTCTTTTGTTTGGTATTTTACCGGCAATGAGAGCAGCAAGATTGAGTCCTATTGAATCTTTAAGATATGAATAGTTCCTGTGTGGCTATTAGAATTAAATTGTTTTATACTCATTTTGATTGAGTAATATAAAAGTCAAATAAGTAAAAAATGAAGATACTTATAATTGAAGATGAAAAATTAGTTGCGGATAATATAAAAACCGGTCTGGAACAACATAAATTTACTGTTGACGTAGCTTATAATGGTCTTGAAGGACTGAATCTTGCACAGGATTATGATTACGATATTATAATTCTGGATTTAATGCTACCTGATATTCCGGGCGAAGAGTTATGCCTGAAGATAAGGAAAGAAAAAATAAATAGTTTTATACTAATGCTCACTGCCAAGAAACAGATAGAAAATATTGTAGAAGGTCTGAACTGCGGCGCTGATGATTATCTTACAAAACCTTTTGAATTCACAGAACTTCTTGCCAGACTAAGAGCTCTTCTAAGGAGAACATCAAAAGATAAAGAAAACATACTCACAGCTTTTGAAATAAAAATAGACATGGGTAGTGAACAAGTTTTTTCAGGGGAAAAAGAAGTAAAACTTACAAAGAAAGAATTTATGGTTTTAGAATATTTATTGAGACATAGAGGGCAGGTTGTAAGCAGAAATCAGATTCTTGAACATGCATGGGACAGAAATGTCGATATTTTTACTAATATAGTAGATACGCATATAAAAAATATAAGAAAAAAGCTGGGAAACTCTGGAAAACATATAGAAACAATATATGGCTCTGGCTACAGGATACAGAATGAGGATATACAGGACAACAGATAAAAAATAGGATGGATTTATAATTATGAAATTTTCACTACAGAAGAAAATATTAATGTGGTTTATAGTAATAATAGTTGTTTCATTTGCGCTGTATGGATTTCTTACTTACTATGTTTATAATTTTAACTTAAGAGGTGAGAGATATAATACTATAGTAAGAGAACATTTTAAAAATATGGATCCTGCAGAAATTGATAGGTTGAGAGAAATAACTCAGCCTGATTCTTCTGGGCCTCCTCCCGGGGTAAAGGTGCTTCCACCTGCGCTTTTTTTAAGAATATTTTATACAATTACAGGTGGTGTACTGATAATAATTATAATTGCAGCATCAAGTGGATTTCTTGTCTTACGGAGCATTTTTAAAAGAATCGATTTTATAACAGAAAATGTGAAGGAAATAGACGAGAAAAGATTAAACTTGAGATTAAATCTTAAAGGTAATGATGCTATATCAAATATGGCAAAAGAGTTTGATGATATGCTGGATAAAATAGAAACTTCATTCAACAAACAAAAGCAGTTTATTCAGAATGCTTCGCATGAGTTAAATACACCACTTACAATAATAAAAACAAAAATTGATGCACTCAGACAAAAAAGAAATGTCACAAAAAAAGAATATATGGAAACTATAGATTTAATTGATGGCGAAATTATGAGGCTTTCCAGAGTAACTGAAGAATTACTTACTCTATCAGATCTTGAAGAAAATAAAAGCGGGAATAATTTTAGAGAGATAAATATAAAGATAATCCTGGAAAAAATGATTAAACTTTTTAAAAACCAGATAGACTCCAAAGATCTTAAATTAAAAACGAGTTTTGAAGGTTGCTTTATCACTAAGGGTATTGAGACACAACTGGAACAGCTCTTTTTTAACCTTATAGATAATGCTATAAAATACAGTATTCCTGGTAAGGAAATAAGTATCAGCCTTGAAAATAGTGAAGATAAGAAATTAATAATCTGTAAAATTACTAATATAAGTGAAGTGATAAGGGAAGAAGACCTAAATCATGTATTTGATAGATTTTACAAGAATTCTACTCCGGATAATAGGAAGAGTTTTGGCCTCGGGCTTTCTATAAGCAAGAAAATAGTCGAAAACCATAACGGAACTATAGAAGTCAGTTACAATAAAGATAAAAAAGAAGTAATTTTTAAAGTATGTCTCCCTCTTGTATGTCAAAAAAAGGGCAATTGAAATATATTTAAATCTTCACCTTTCCT
>JAQVEM010000187.1 GCA_028697935.1 Actinomycetota bacterium | reverse complement strand
TAGAGTAATTTTTTAATTCTAAATAAAGCAATTATACTGATAATCTGGTAATAATTAGCCGGACAATCTACCTGTAATTAATCTAATATTAATCTGATGTAATGTAATAAATATAATTAAACCTATCCCTGCTTAAAGATTCTCTGCTTAAAAATCATTTGAAGCTATTCTATAATTATTATATTATTGCCTAAGTGTAGCAAAATCAGGATTAGTATCAGAGCAGGATTTTATTTAAAATAATTTTAAATAAATATTTTAATATTTTAAGCCTTTTATAGCGCGAAGGGAGGCTATTTTGGCAAAGTGGAGCACGGGTAAAATAGTTGGTATTGTTTTTCTCTGTTTATTTGTTCTTTTTATATTTACTTTTGGTGGTTGTTTTATAGGATTGACAATGGGGGGTTTTACCGGAACATCAACTTCTCGTGGTTTTGGTATTGGTGATTCAATTTACGAAATAAGACTTGAGGGGGTGATTTCTGCTGATAATTATTCGAGCATTATAAGTGGCCAGGCGGTTACACCTGAAGAAATAATAGGACAGCTGGATGAAGCGGAAAAGAATCCAGTCGTAAAAGCGATTCTAATCAGAGTAAACAGCCCCGGAGGAAGCGCAGCAGCTTCCCAGGAGATATTTGAAGAAGTTAGAAAAGTCAAAAAACCTGTTGTGGTTTCTGTTAGTGATATGTGTGCATCAGGTGCATACTATATATCAAGCGCAGCTGATAAGATAGTTGCAAACCGCTCTTCATCGGTAGGAAGTATAGGCGTGATAATGCAGATTCCAAACTATGAAGACCTGTATGAAAAGTTAGGAGTGAAATATACAACTATAAAGCAGGGCAAATATAAAGATGTTGGCAGTCCGGACAGACCACTTACCAGCGAAGAGGTAAGTTTATTTGAAGCCCAGCTTAAAGAGATTTATCAGCAGTTTATCTCAGATGTTGCAGAAGCGAGGAATATGGATGTAAAAGAAGTTGAAAAGCTAGCAACAGGCTGGGTTTTTCTTGGAACAGAAGCCTTAGAGTTAGGCCTGATTGATGAAATTGGAAATTATAAAGATGCAATAAATGTAGCTGCGGAACTTGGCGGAATAAAGGGAGAGCCAAATATAATAAAAAAGGAATTTACTTATTCTCTTATAGATTTGCTTTTAAATTTTTCTAACCGTTCAGAAATAATTGGGACAAAAATTAGAGAGATACTTTATTAAGTAGTAAATAGCCTGTTAAGTAAGATAAAATAAAAATAGCATAGAGCGCTCAGGCTATAATGCTATAATATTTAAAATTGAATATAAAAAATCCATATAAAAATGGAGATTATAGAAAATCACTTTTACTTTTATAAAATATAAACTATCATTGCCAGATGAGTTCTATTTAATGATTTTGGTAAACAAGAATATTTTTAAAGGAAATGATTGAAGATATTATTAATCAGATAAAAGAAGCTGAAGAAAAAGCAAAGGAAATACTTGCTTCATCAAAAAAGGAATATAAAGAAATTATTGAAGATGCACACAAAAAAGCTGATAAGATTATAAAAGATGCTAAAGAAGAAGTAAAAGCTATGTTTGTTGAGGCTGAGAAAAAGGCAAAAGATGAAGCAGCGATAAAAGCAAAACAGATGGAAGAAGATTACAGGAAAAAGCGGGAACAAATAGAAAATATTTTCAAATCTAACCGCGAAAAGGCTGTAGAGAAAATAATACGGAGGATATTAGATTAATGGCAGTTGCCAGATTAAGTAAACTTTTTATTATTTCACATAAATCAGAGACCGAACAGATTTTAAGGAAATTACAGAAAGCCTCTATTCCCATTGAGATAAGACCGTATGTAGAATCTGACGAAATTGACCTGAAAGTGGCTGGCTTTGAAACAGGAAGTTCTGAAAAAAACGCAAGAGTCAAAAAAGCACTTGAAATAATTAACCAGACCAGAAAGGAAAAGTTAGGTAAAGCAGCAACCCATGCCGGGAAAATTGTAGTTAAAAAAAGTGAATATGAAAAAATTCTAAAAAGTGAAAATTTTGAAGATATAATGGAAACAATCTTCAAAATTGAAACTGAAATAAAAAACCTTAATGACAAAATTGCTGACCTTGAAGCACGTGCCAGCCAGCTTAAAATGTGGTCCCCGTACAGGGGCAGGCTTGAAGATATAAAAGAAACAGAGACTTATACTATAAAATTAGGAAAAATTAAGTACGAAGGCCAGGATTTTGGAGAAGTATTAAAAAATCTCGATGAGAATAGAATTTCCTGTGAAGTATTATCTGAGGATGGGAAGATTGCTCATGTAATTCTTGTATATCATAATCAATTCAGAAAAGAAGCAGAGGAGTATCTTGGCAGTCTTGCATTTGAAGAATCAGGATTAACCGGATACGAGGGGACTATTAGAGAGAATTTAAATAAAATTAAGGAAGAAATTGAGTTTTGTATTGAAAAGAAAAAAGCGCTGGAATCCGAATTAAAAAAAATTTCATCGGTATACGAAAAACCATTGACAGTTTATTCAGACTATCTTGAAAACATTAAAGAGATTGAAGAGGCTATAGAATCAGGATACTCTACGGATAAAGTATCGTTTCATATCGGGTGGGTAAAAAATCAGGACAAAAAAAAGGTTATTTCTATAATAGAAAAATTTAAATCTGCAAGAGTTATTGAAGTCCAGCCTGCTGAAAATGAAGATGTCCCGGTAATTCTTGAAAATAAACCAATGTTTAAACCTTTTGAATTAGTAGTTGAGCTTTATGGAGTCCCCCGCTATTATGAGATTGACCCTACGCCTTTTATTCCTCTATTTTTTGCGCTGTTTTTTGGGCTATGTCTTACCGATGCAGGATACGGAATAGTACTTGTGGTGATTTCTCTTATTTTTGCCTTCAGAATAAAAAATGCAAAAAAATTATTTATGA
This sequence comes from Actinomycetota bacterium, assembly GCA_028697935.1. Taxonomy (GTDB): domain Bacteria; phylum Actinomycetota; class Humimicrobiia; order Humimicrobiales; family Humimicrobiaceae; genus JAQVEM01. The sequence continues at coordinate 37 of JAQVEM010000187.1, read as the reverse complement.
TAATTTTCTGGGGGTCTATTTTTTCTATATTTGCAGG
>JAQVEM010000027.1 GCA_028697935.1 Actinomycetota bacterium | reverse complement strand
TAGCCACAAAAGGTATCTTTATTTTTTCTTTAACTTCTTTTATAAATTCTAAGCCTGCCGGCATTCCTGCATCAGATTTTGTCAGGGTTTCAAATATAGGACTTAAACCTATATAATCAGCGCCTGCCCTTTCAGCTTCAATAGCTTCTTTTATATTGTGAACTGTCAGTCCAATAATCTTATTATTCCCGAGTATTTTCCTTGCGATGTGGCAGGGCATATCATCATCGCCAAGATGAACACCATCAGCATCTACAGCAAGAGCAACATCAACCCTATCGTTTATTATAAACAAAGCATTATTTTCTTTACAAAGTTTTGCTATTTTTTGTGCTTCTTTTATCATTTCTGCTGTATTTTTTTCTTTTTCCCTGTACTGAATTATTTTAACTCCTGCCTTTAGAGCAGCCTTTACATCTTCAATAACAGTTTTTTTAGTTAACTTTGAATCAGTTATGAAATAAAGGTCTATATTTTTAAGTTCTTCTCTCATTTTTATTCTACTTTTTAATTTTTATTTTTGTCTAATCTTTTGAGAATTTCCTCAGCACATTTTTTACCTGATAAATACATGCCTCCGAATATTGCCCCCATCCTGCAAGAGCCACATGCAGCACTGGCAGCCATACCAGTTACAAACAAGCCTGGATAAATTTCCTTTGTATTGTCCAGTAATGATTTTTCTCCTTTTTCAGCCCACATTGATTTCTCACCAGGGACAGTAATACCTGTTTCGGGGTTTTTTCTTGCTAAGATATTTGTCACAAATGCCTCATGTCCTGTAGCGTCTACTACATATCTTGCTGTTAATGACAGTGGGTCGATGTGGAAATTAGCTTTTCCAATAGCATAACTATTAATAACAATGCCTGCAATTCTTTTTTCTCTTAAAATAATATCTTCAACGATGATGCCTGTTACTATTTTTGCCCCTGCGTCTATTGCGCTAACTCCCAGCTTTGCAGAAACTTCTACGGGATTTGCTGTATAAAGATTTGTTCCTTCCACGGGGACTAACTTAACACCGATTTCATTTAAGATTCTGTCCGCAGGCTTTTCTATTACTATTCCAGTGTAGCCCATCCCACCTCCAAGGACTCCTCCGCCAAATGATAGATTTCTTTCAAAAACAGCAATTTTCAAGCCTTCTTTAGCCAGATATTTTGCTGTAGTTAGACCGCTTGGACCACCACCAACGACAGCTACATCCAGGCTCAGGAGCTCATTCCAGTATTCATATGATGCATCGAAAATAGCTTTTGTTATTTGTTCCTCTAATTCCATTTTAATATCTCCATAAAAATAAATATTTTTTTCTCTTATTAATTATGTATCTATCCTATTTATTTATTCTCCTATCTATTCTTTCTCACCCTATTTTTTCTAGTCTGGCCATTTCCCTGATTGTACTTTCATTAATATTGAAGATTTCGTCCACCAGACTGGTTTTATATAAGGCAGGTCCTTTAGCGCTCTTTGCTGCAAGCTCACCGGCTATGCCAAAAAGGCAAAGAGCGTTTGCGGAAGCAAGCGCATAATTTTTTTCGACCGCAGCAAATGTTCCTATTACAGAAGTAGCCATGCATCCGGAACCGACAAAGCAGCCCATCATGGGATGGCCATTTTTACAGATATAAATATCCTTACCATTTGATATGATATCCTCTTTACCTGTTATAACCACAGTTAGATTTTTTTCAAGCGCCAGCTTTTTTGTTATTTCCAGAGGGTTACCTTTTACTGATATTGCTTCTACGCCTCTGGTTTCTGCTTCTACACCTGCAATTGTTCCGATTTCAGAAGAATTTCCTTTTAAAATAGAAATATTTACCTCATTTAAGATTTCATTTGCACTATCTGTCCTTAAATCCGTAGCGCCGGCGCCCACGATGTCAAGGATTACGGGTATGTTTTTTTCATTTGCTTTTTTACCTGCAAGAATCATCGATTTTACGAGGTTAACAGTAAGAGTTCCGATATTTAAAACCAGGGCACTGGAAATAGAAGTCATCTGCTCAACCTCTTCCGGTGCATGTGCCATTACAGGCAGTCCCCCTGTAGCCCTTACTACATTTGCGCAATCATAAATAGTTACCCAGTTAGTAATATGATGTATAAGAGGCTTGCCAGTCCTTATTTTTTGTAAGTTTTCTATTATGCCCATAATATAGTTCATCCTTTCTGCCATATCTTTTATGCTCAATTTATTCTAAATATTTAATATAAATAAATTAATATATTAATGTACTTGATATAATGTATGTAATGTATCCAGTATCCCGGTATTGCTACTTATAATTAATTTTATCTTCTTCTATTAACTTTGTATCCCTGCAGGTATGGTATCGAGAATCTAGAAGTTTTTGATAAAAAGGTTACAAAATAAAAGTGCTATAGCATTACAAAATAAAAGTTATATAGCAAAAATATAGCAAAAATCCTGATTCTGGAAATAAAAAAACTACTAACCTGACCATTGATTAGTAGTTTTTGTGTTTCTACTTTTCCTCCGCTGGAATTACCCAGGTCAGGTTTAAGGGTCGATAGTCAGACTTATATTTGAAGCTATCCTCTCAGCTTTTAAAAGCTCCCCTAAGTATTTGTAAATATTTAATTTTCAAAGAATATTTTTTATAATATGCAATATAATAATTAAAGTAATAAAATAGTAATTAAAAATTGCAAAGTGTGGTAAATGCTATCATAAAAATTTAATATTAACAATGATAAATTAAATATTCCTGTAAAAAAGCTGACTGAAAAAAAGTTAGTAAAAGCCACACATTAAATACAGAAAGAGTTATAATATCATAGTAATTTAATGGTAAAGACTGTAAAGGCATACAGGGGTGAATAAATATAAAGACAAATAAAATAGTAACATAATAGTATAATGGTACAACTATAGAGTTATCATCATGACTATTTTGATGTTAATATTATAATAGCAATAAAATAGTATAATAAAAGATGATGCAGCAAGCGTCTAAAATGATTGTCAGGTTAAAATAGGTCGTATATTTTGTATATGGAAATAATGGATATACAAGACAGACATGCATATAAGGATAGTGATTTTATATGAAATTTACTGAAAGAAAAATTAATATTTTAAAAGAAGTAGTGGATAGATTTATTGAAAAAGGTGAACCCATTTCTTCTAAAGAAATAGCACAGGATTCAGAGTTTGACCTCAGTCCAGCAACTATAAGAAAGGAAATGGCAGAGCTGGAGTTGCTGGGCTATCTTACTCATCCTCATACATCAGCTGGAAGAATCCCGACTGATAAGGGTTATAGATTTTATGTAGATAATGTTATTAAAGGGGAGCTGAGCACACCTGCTACCGATATTTATAATAAAAAGGTTAATGTTCTTGATAAGGTAATAAATAAGAATATGGAAATTGAGACAATATTACAGCGGTCAGCTGAAATGCTTGCAAAATTTACCAGCTATCTTTCAATGGTTGCAAGTCCTGCTATTCAACAGAGTAAGTTCAAACACATAGAACTTTTAAAATTTAAAAGTGATAGTATATTAATGGTCCTTATTACAGATACTGGCAGGGTTTATAAAAGAAGTGCCACTTTGGAAGGGAAATATACTGAACTTGATCTACAGGCAGTAGCAAATATTATTAATTTACAGTTAAGGGATAAAAGTATCGTTGACGCTACCATAGAAGATATAAAAGTTCAGAATAGTGATTCAAATCTTATACTTCTTATAAATAAAGTTATGAACATGATAAAGGAATGTGTCAATGAGAACTATCATTATAACAGGATTTTTATTCACGGCACATCAGTCATACTTCAGCAACCTGATTTTATAGACCTGAAAAAAATTCAAAATATCCTTCGTGTAGTAGAGAATGAATACTTACTTATGAAGTTATTACATGATTTTTCCGATGATAGTGATTTTATGATAAGGATCGGTTCGGAATTGTTTGAGGAAGGCATTGAAGACCTTAGCCTTATAGCTTCAAAGTATAAAATTTATGGCAGCCAGGCAGGAGCAATTGGTGTTCTTGGCCCCAAAAGGATGGACTACAGTCGTGTTATAAAAAGTCTTAATATTTTCAGTAAAAACCTTACAGAAATTTTCAATTCCAGAGCTTAACTTTTTAAACCAAACGTGTATAATCGAGAAATGGAATCCTGGAAAAAAGTTTTGAAATAGGTTATTATTTCTGCGCTAAAATATTTGTTAAACTGTTGGCCGACTAATTTGCTGACCAATTTTATTTTAATTTAATTTGAGGTGATTTTAAACTGTGGTAAATAAAAGAGATTATTATGAGGTTCTGGGATTATCCAGGGAATGTACTACCGAGGACATAAAAAGAGAGTACAGAAAGCTTGCACGCAAGTATCACCCTGATGTAAATAATGGTAATCCCGAATCCGAGGAAAAATTTAAAGAGATTTCTGAAGCTTATGCTGTGCTCAGTAATGAAGAAAAAAGAAGACAGTATGACCGGCATGGATTTAATGGAAGCCTGTTTGATGACTTTGACTTTGGAAGTGTGTTTTCGGAATTCGGATTTGGTGATATATTCGACACATTTTTTGGTACCGGATTCGGAACTTCTTTTTCAGGCAGAGATAGAACCAGACATATGAAAAAAGGATCTGATATTAATGTTAATGTAGAGATAGATTTTAAAGAGTCTGCTTATGGGGTTAAGAAGGAAATTGAATACAAAGTTGATGATATCTGTGAACTCTGTGGTGGTAGAGGCAGCGCCTCAAAAGATGGGATTATTATTTGTAAAGAATGCGGAGGAACTGGAAGAGTCAGAATTTCAAGACAGTCTTTTCTTGGTAATATTGTAACAACGACTACCTGTGGCACATGTGGAGGCTCAGGTGAGGTAATAAAAGACCCGTGTCCTAAATGTGGAGGGAAAGGTTATGTTTACAGGAAGAAAAAAATAAAAGTAGATATTCCTGCAGGAATACAGGATGGAGATAAGATAAGACTGCCCGGTAAAGGAAATTCAGCTGGCAGGAATTCTATGAACGGAGATCTTTATGTAACGGTAAAAGTAAAACCCCACCCTGGATTTAAAAGAAGCGGAAATGATATAATCTCTAATGTTGATATATCATTTGCCCAGGCAGCCCTTGGATGCAGGGTTGCTGTAGAGACTCTTGATGGTATGGAAGAAATAGATATAAAACCGGGAACACAGCCTGGAGAAAAAATTATTCTCAAGTCAATGGGAATGGTTGAGCTAAATGGCTATAGACGGGGTGACCATATAATAAATATAAATGTTAAAATTCCTACAAAAGTAAGTGATGATGAGATAAATCTTTTAAAAAAATATGCAAGCGGTAGAGGAGAAGAAACGGGCAGTGGGAAAAGCAAAGCCTTCTCCAAAATTAAAGATGCCTTTAAAAAATAAGACAGGGGTTTTTAGTAGTAAAGTATTCTTTAAAAATTCTCTTTAAACTCTATAAAATATATATTATCTTTTTGTTTCCCGGGTTATTCCGGGTTATTATAAGAAGAAAAGTTTTTTATTTATATTATCTCTTATTAGAAGTTTTCCTGTAGTAGTTTAAAAAACTATTTGCCCGGTGAAACACATTGTTTTCCTTTACTATCTCTCTCAAGTTATTTATTATTTTTTCTTATATCAGGGTTAAGAGTAAAGGTTTTATAGATGCTATCAGATACAACTATAATTATTTCTGAAAAATCAATCATGAACAATATTATTATTTATAATATGTTATTATTATAGATAACGCTGGTTATATTACAAACCGGTCATATTATAGATTTAAAAATTGTACATTAAGTATTACAGTTTTACTTTTTAATATTACAGAGTAGAATATGCTTCTGTAAAGTGACATATGTGGAGATACCATGAAGAAATTTAAATTCTATGATTACACGATGCTAATAAGTCCTACAGGTCAGAAAGCAAGCAACTTAAAGGAATTCTTAAATATAATAGAGCAATCTGAAGATAAGGTTCTTTTTCACCATTTATATCAGTCTCATGCAAGATATGACCAGAGAGTCGGAGAATTCCCCAATGATTTCGCTAACTGGGCAGCTTATGATCTGGAAGATCTTGCACTTGCAGAAAAACTGGCTAATTTTGACCCTTATGATTATAAAACTGTGGCTGAAGCAAAAGAGGCACTGGTAACAATTATAGAAGAGCACATGTGGGACCTTCCGACAATCCCATGGGTAAGAAAAGGCTCTGAATTTTATTTTTCAAGTGCTACTACTGTTATAACTCCACTGGGAATAGAGGTATCAGATTTAAAAGGTTTCAGAGACGCTTTGAATGAAATACCGGCCAGCTCATTGTATTTTCACTTTTACGAAACAAGAAAAATAAAAAAAGAAAAGGAGCATGATGATTTTTCTGTGTGGATAGAGGATAATTTTGATAAAAAGGAACTGGTAAGAAAATTCAGGGAAATTGACTTTTATTTTTTTAGCGTTGAAGAAGTGAGGAAAAAATTGATAAATATAATGAATAAGGAATTGAAGGGAACTAAATAATGGCCGTTCTGAAGGATTACGAAGATATTATTGGTAAGAGGAATATAAGACAAATTGAAATGCTTGCAAAGCTTTCAAGAAATAAAAAAGTTGTAATGGTAAATTCCACAAGGGATGGTGGAGGAGTTGCAGAGATACTGCACAGGCTGGTTCCCCTTATAAATGAGCTTGGAATTAATTGCAGGTGGGAAGTAATTTCTGCGGATAAAGATTTTTTTAGTATAACAAAAAAAATTCACAATGCGCTGCAGGGCGAAAAAATCAGGTTCTCCGGTGAGGAACTTGAAATATACAGGAAGGTAAATGAAGATAATGCCAGGAATTTAAACCTGGATGCTGATATAGTAGTCATACATGATCCACAACCGCTACCCCTTATTGATTTTTATAAAGCAAGAAGGGCAAAATGGGTATGGAGATGTCATATTGATATGTCCGGACCCGACCTGCGTCTCTGGAAATTTTTAAAGAATTATTTAGAAGAGTATGATGCAAGTATATTTTCAATTGAAAAATTCTCCAAAAGCTTATCCCATCCACAGTATCTTATTGCCCCTTCTATTGATCCCCTGAGTGATAAAAATAAAGTCCTCGATAAAGATGAGATAAAAGCTGTCAGTAAAATGTATAATATAAAAAAAGATAAACCGGTTATTCTACAGGTTTCAAGATTTGATAGGTTCAAGGACCCCATTGGGGTAATAAAAGCTTTTCGTCTGGTTAGAAAAGAGATAAACTGTCAGCTTATTCTTGCAGGAGGCACTGCTTCTGATGACCCGGAAGGAGAAGCAGTACTGGAAGAGGTTAGAAAAGAAGCAGAAGGTGATCCTGATATTCATATTTTGCTACTAAAACCTAAAAGCGATATAGAAATAAATGCACTCCAGAGGATTGCTGATGTAGTATTACAAAAATCTTTAAAAGAAGGTTTTGGCCTGACTGTTACCGAAGCAATGTGGAAAGGGAAGCCGGTAATAGGAGGAGAAGTTGGTGGGATTACCACTCAATTACACAATCACAGAACTGGCTTTCTGGTAAATTCAATTGAGGGAGCTGCATACAGAATAAGATATCTTCTTAACAGGCCTTTAATTTCAAAAAGAATAGGTGAACAGGCAAAAAAATTTGTGTCAGAAAATTTCTTAATCACAAGGCACCTCAGGGATTATCTCTCTCTTTTTTACATACTTGAAAATCCAGGTAAGAATATTATATATACTGGAGAGAATGAGATTAATGGTGGCAGTTAAAGTTGGGTTGTGGCTGTAGAAATTTATTTTATAAATTAAGAGAAAATTTTATAAACGGTTGTTCTCTTTACATGTCTGATTATATTATTAATACCGGAGTATTATTCTGGTAAATTAATTTGATATAATATCAAAACAACCTCAGGGCTATTATAATAACACTATTTGACTAATCTAAAAATTCATCCCGAATATATTGCAATGTAGATTAATTGCACACTCAAGATTAATTATTTATTAATACCCGGTACCCCATTTAAAAAATGTCAGAAAGGAATTCACAAAATTGACAAATTTTTTTATATTTAATATAATTAAATCGTGTTAGTTATTAAAATATATTAATAATTAATTCCTATCATGAAGAAAAGCACCAGCATGAAAGACATAGCCAGAATGGCTAATGTGTCCAGAACAACAGTATCATTTGTATTGAATAATCGAATGGATATAAAAATATCTGAAGAAACACGTAAGAAGGTTCTGGATATAGCAAGGAAGCTGGATTATTACCCACATGCGATAGCAAAAAGCCTTGTAAAAAGACAATCAAAAACGCTGGGTCTTGTCTGGTGCCAGAGATTAAGAAGTGTATTTTCTGATATGCTAATTCCGCAGGTTATTCTTGGAATAAATAACGTAGCTCTAAAAAAAGATTACAATATATTGATTCAATATATTGAGAACAAAAAAAGTAAGGATAACTATTACCATCTTGCAAGGGGAAAAAGAATAGATGGTATAATTTTATCCGGTCCACGATCAGATGATGAGGAAATACTAAAATTAAAAGAAGAAGATTTTCCGATTGTATTAATAGGCCAGGCTAATGAGGGAGATTTTAGTTGTTCTGATATAGATAATGTTGAAGCATCAAAAAAAATTGTCAATCATCTTATATCTCATGGTCATAAAAGAATTGCAATTATTACTAATGCTCCCCTTAATTATACAGCAAGTAAATTAAGACTACAGGGCTATAAAGAAGCACTTGAAAATGCAAAAATAAATTTTAATGAGGATATGGTTAGTATAGGAAACTTTACTTCCGGGAGTGGCTTCCAGGCAGTACAAAACTTATTATCTTTAAAAGAGCCACCTACTGCTATTTTTGTAGCTTCCGATGTAGTTGCTTTTGGTGTTATGGACGCAATAAAGAAGAAAGGTCTGAGGATCCCTGAAGACATAGCTCTGGCTGGGTTTGACAATGTACATTTATCTGAACACACTGACCCATCACTAACAACTGTAAATGTGCCGGCTTTTGATATCGGTATGAATGCAGCAAATCTTCTTATAAATATTATTGAAGGAGAAGAGGAAAAAAATAGAAAAATTATTCTGAACGCAAATATGATCATTAGAAGATCATGTGGCTGCAAAATGAATATAAAAGTAAAGTGATGAAAGTATCTTGAAGGAAGTATCTATAGGGGGTGGTGCATATAAGAAATTTCTTAACTGGTAAGTTATCTTATTATACGAGGAGGTTAAAAATGAAAAAAGCATTTATCGGATTTCTGATTGCTGTGTTTGCAGCTTCAATGATGCTGGCAGGAACTGGCTGCAAAGGAGAGGCAGCAGAAGGGGCAGCCGGAGGTGTTGTAACCGTTATCGGTACATGGGGAGGCGATGAACTTACAAGCTTTCAGGAAGCTGTTTTTCCATTCACCGAGGATACAGGAATAGGTATGGCATTTGAAGGCACAAGAGACCTTGCAGCTGTTCTTACTACCAGAGTAAAGGCGGGGAATCCACCAGACATTGCAATACTTCCCAACCCGGGACAGATGTATGAACTGGCTGAGGATGAGGCACTTGTTGATATTGGTGAATTCATGGATATGGATGAACTGAATAGTAACTATGCAAAAGCCTGGCTTGACCTGGCAAGTTATGACGGTAAACTGTATGGTATATTTTATAAAGTAGCAAACAAGAGCCTTGTCTGGTACAATCCGGCAGCATTTTCCGAAGCAGGGTATAGTGTACCTGTCACATGGGATGAGATGATTGCATTATCAGATAAAATAGTTGCTGATGGCGGTACTCCATGGTCTATTGGTGTTGAGAGTGATGCTGCAAGTGGATGGCCGGCTACAGACTGGATTGAGGACATAATGCTGAGAACAGCCGGGCCTGATATATACGATAAGTGGGTCGATCATGAAATCCCCTGGACAAATGATGCAGTAAAAGAAGCCTGGGAGTTATTCGGTGAAATAGTCCTTAATGAGGATTATGTTTATGGTGGAACAACAGGTGTTCTGACAACCAATTTTGGTGAAGCTGCTGCTCCTCTGTTTACGGACCCACCGGGTGCTTATATGCATCGTCAGGCCAGCTTTATTACTGGATTTTTTCCGGAAGGGCTTGAAGCTGGCACAGATTACGACTTCTTCCCATTCCCATCTATTAATCAAGAATATGGTGTACCTGTTCTCGGGGGTGCGGATTTAATAGTAATGTTTAATGACAGGGAGGAAACAAGGGAATTTATGAAATATCTTGCCTCAGTCGAACCCCAGGAAATATGGGCTGCAAAAGGTGGAGGATTTATCTCTCCAAATAAAGCAGTAAGTCTTGATGCATATCCTGATGATCTTACAAAAAAAATGGCAGAGATGGTTGTAAGTGCCGATGTTTTCCGTTTTGATGCTTCTGACCTCATGCCTGCAGCTGTAGGTTCGGGTTCCTTCTGGACTGGGACTCTGGACTTTATTGGTGGTGAAAGTCTGGATACCGTTCTTGCTGAAATTGAAGAGAGCGCAATTGATGCTTATAAGCAATAAATTCTTTTAAATCAGAGTTAGTAAGGGCAATCCCGAATGGGATTGCCCTGGTAATAATAATTTAACCTGAAAAGATATGAGCAAAAAAAATATTTCTTCAAAAAAAGTCAATATATGGCCATGGGTATACATGGCGCCTGCATTATTAATACTCGGATTCTTTCTGGTTTATCCTATTGTAAATACAATATATCTCAGTTTCCTGGATGCTAAGTCAGAGGTTTTTGTAGGCTTCAGTAATTATGTATTTGCTTTAACCACAAAGCCCATGCTTATTGCATTCAGAAATAATTTACTATGGCTTGTAATATTTACTGCATTTACTGTTTCGCTGGGATTAATCTTTGCTGTAATTTTTGACCGTGTGCGTTATGAACCAATTGTAAAATCCATAATATTCCTGCCAATGGCTATCTCTTTTGTGGGAGCAGGAGTTATATGGAAATTTATATACGCATACAGGCCAGCAGGTGAACCCCAGATTGGAGTGTTGAATGCGATTTTAAACAATTTTGGTATTGAACCAGTCGGCTGGCTGGTTAATAAATCAACGAACAATTTTGCACTGATTGCTGTGGGTATATGGATATGGGTTGGTTTCTGTATGGTTATTTTGTCCGCAGCATATAAGGGCATACCAAAAGAACTTCTGGAAGCAGCGCGTGTAGATGGTGCAAATGAGCTACAGGTATTCTGGCGAATAACTATACCATCTATGGCACCAACAATAGGGGTTGTGACGACAACGATGATAATCAATGTATTAAAAGTTTTTGATATTGTTTATGTCATGACAAACGGGCAATTTGATACAGAAGTTATTGCGAACAGAATGTACAAAGAGATGTTTCAGTTTCATAACTTTGGGCGGGCCAGTGCTATTGCTGTTATTTTATTATTATTAATTATTCCGATGATGATAATAAATGTCCGTCGGTTTAAGAGACAGGAAAAAATGTAATGAATGAGAAAAGATTAAATTTTTTGCCAAGGTTCTTTCTGCATTTATTCATAATAATTGTCAGCATTATATGGATTACTCCAACACTGGGTCTGTTTATAAGTTCATTTAGAAGCAGAGATGCCGTTTTGTCTTCCGGCTGGTGGACAGTTTTTACACAGTTTTTTAACTTCAGCCAGTTTACAATGGATAATTATGTTCAGGTAGTTACAGCAAGTGGAATGGGAAGAGCTTTTTTAAATAGCCTTATAATAACAATTCCCTCTACAATTATTACAGTAGCTGTTGCTGCTTTTGCTGCCTATGCTTTTGCCTGTATGGAATTTCCTGGCAGACAGATTTTATTTACTATAGTAGTAGGCCTGCTTGTAGTCCCCATACAGATGACATTGATTCCTATTTTGAGAATTTATAACACTATGGGGCTGGCAGGTACATTTCATGGAATATGGCTGGCTCATGCAGGATATGGTCTTCCTCTCGCAATATTTCTGATACGAAATTTTTTCAGCGCTCTGCCAGATGATATTTTTGAATCTGCTTTTCTTGATGGTGCATCCTATCACACTGCTTTTTTTCGTCTGGCGTTACCACTTTCTGTTCCGGTTCTGGCTTCGGTAGTGATATTTCAGTTTTTATGGGTCTGGAATGACCTGCTTGTTGCATTGATATATCTTGGTGGGACCGAACAGGTGGCACCGGTTACATTACGTTTGAGCAGTCTGGTAAACTCACTGGGGCAGAACTGGCACCTGCTTACGGCTGCTGCATTTATCTCTATGATATTACCACTGATAGTATTTTTCTCACTTCAACGTTACTTTGTAAGGGGTATACTGGCAGGTTCTGTTAAGGGGTAATAAATGAAAAACCAGAAATAATTAGATACTGATTTGCTTTTGCAGGTTCTACCTGGAAATAAAAGAATGATTGGTGAGATTTTTAAGAGTTTTAAGGCCGAAAATTTCAGAATTAGTGACAGTATAAAAGTTACTGTACATAGCTGGTTTGTGTGAAAGGTGGTTTAAATGCATGGCGATATTTTGTTGATAAAAGATACACATATAAAAGCAGCTGGAAATATTGCTGAAATGGTCTTCGATAATATTACCTGTAACGAAATAGAAAAATTTGTGGTAGCTATTAGCGGAGAGTCGGGTTGCGGAAAATCTGAGGTTGCGCATATGATATCATATTTTCTAAAAGAGAAGGGCATACTCGCTAAATTACTGCATATGGATAATTACTATATTGTACCATCAAAAGAAAGGTATG